>JANLTA010000330.1:0-5286 GCA_031362705.1 Gemmataceae bacterium
GCGGAGACAATGGTGGCGGCCACGGATTCACCGTGGCATCGAGCGAATCGTGCGAAGCGCCAATCGTCTTTTGCCGTGTCGGCCAATGCCGCAGCAACAAACGCTGCCAGATGATCGGCGGCATCGGTGTAGCGCGCGACATTGTCCGTTTCGTTGTCGCGCAAGGCGCGGTGCAGCGCCGCCGCCATAGCGTCGGCCCATTGCCGTGCCGGCCGGCCCGCGTCGGCCGCATCGTGCCGGAGTGCCAACCGCACGTTGACGCGGCGCACAAGAACGACCTCGTCGGTCGCGCCAAACGACTGTTCGACCGCCGCCTCATATGCCGCCATCACCGGCCCCGCCGCCAGCGCGTCCAAACGCCGAGCCTCCGTCGCTGTCCGCACGCGGTAATGTCGTTGCCAGTGATGGATGTGATGGAGCATGGGTAAGTGTACCGTGGTTTCCCCGAACAAAATCCTATTGCGGGCCGCCAGGTGCCGGTGGCGGGGCGGCCGGCGCTGGTACCGTCGCGGGTCGTGGTGGCCGAATTGCATTTATTGTCACGGTACCGCCGGGCGCATCGAATAGTGCTTTGACTAAGGCTTGAAAACCTAAGTTGTTCTTCTGGAATAGCTCATTCGCAAATGTCGATAGTACAACATTGTCGCTCTTATCCGGAACGGCGTGTGCGAAAGACTTGATTGTCTCTGTATCTTTGATTGTGAAGTACCAATCGCCGAGCACCCTTGCTGGCGGCGATTTCTTACCATCCTTACCGGTCATCTCTGGTGGAAGTCCGGACAGGACATTCGCAAATGACTCGAATGATATACCCGAGGCACCAGCGGCGAAAGCCTTCGTTTTATGCTCGTCCGTCAGCGCCCAGAGTGACTTTGCCAAGACAGTAACACCATCCGCTGAAAACTCTTTCGTACTTGCCTTGTCGGCGACAAACGTTACTAGATGCGTTTCGCCGCCATTCGTCTCAAAAATTGCCTTGGTCGCGGCCAGCCTTTGATCTGTGCTTACCGCGACATATGCCTTAATTTGTTCAAATAACGTGACTGGCCCCTGTCCTGTGCCTCCCGTGCCTTTGGCTGATTCGTCCGTCGCTTCAGTTACTCTCGCGTCGAGTACGCCTTTGACAATCAACGTGCCGTAAACGACCACCTGCTCTCGATCATTCACTTCCAGCACGGGGCTGAATTTGCCATCATCAGCGAAGATGCCAATTGCCACGGAACTGCCGCCGGGTCGATCCGCTGGCATGGTGATCCGCAGTTGATCGGAAAAACTGCCCGGAGCCCTGGGAGGTTCTTTTTTTTTCTCATCGGTACTGGGCTTGGTCTTCGCAGGATCAGGCGGCTGAAAGTTCCGATACATCCGCCAACCATCATGGCCGCCCGACAATGCAAGTTGGCGACTTTCATTCCCAAGACGATTGAGATCGAACTGGACGGCAGCGCCATGGCGCAAAACCATATCGCCATCAATGACAACTCGTTCGGCCCGCAAATCAAGCCTGGTTGAGGCTGCATCCGACTTTGTGCCAGTACTTATGGCAAAAAACGGTGGAACATCGTTATCTGAATCTTCATGATCGGCCTTGTCATTAAGACCAATCGCGAATTGATATTGCGGATCCGGACCATAACTCCCGTTGTAAATCGTGGTGATCGGTTTATTTTCTGGCTTCTCCGCTTCCGGAATATGCTTCTTCGGGCCAGGATTTCGCGCGACGATGCGTTCGGCCACCAAGCCAGCGTAGCGCCGTTCGGTGGGGATGATGTCCCATTTCTCGGCGCGGAATTCAATACGCCCCAGGAACACCGGCCATTTGGCGTCGTCGTCAGGCGAGGGGCGCTCGGGGCCAAAGTCATAATCGCCGACCGCAACTTGATTCGGATGAGACGGGTCAGGATCCTGCCGGCTGGAGAACTCGGAAACGGTGATTTTGGGCGTCTCCTCCAGCCAATTATGATCGCGTGTGGCATTGTCTGGCCCTACTGTGTATTCCAGCCAGAC
Source organism: Gemmataceae bacterium (assembly GCA_031362705.1). Classification (GTDB taxonomy): domain Bacteria; phylum Planctomycetota; class Planctomycetia; order Gemmatales; family Gemmataceae; genus JAIBBI01. The sequence goes on from JANLTA010000330.1 coordinate 2,005, forward strand.
ATCGTAGATTTGGTTGTTATCGAGCTTTTCTAAACACTCTTGATTCGTGGCTAAGACCAACTCGCGGCCATAGCCATCAATGGCCATGCCGCGTTGTACAATTATTTTTTTGGCTTCATTCGTCTCAATGCACAACCCGGCGACAATGCCCCAGGAATGCACAGCCAGATTGTGACGCCAGCGGGCATGCAGATGATACTTCTGCTCAACCTGCAGATCGCTGGCGTCAATGAACTGATGGTCCATAAACTGCATTCGAGTCGGACATGTTGTACCGTCCATTGTTTTTTTCTCCAGTGCGTGAGTCTGCTTAGGCTCGCTTACAATCAAGGATGCGCTTGTCTTGCGCTACGACATTGCCCGGTCCCACGCCAAAGGCGGTCAATTCAATCGTGATCGCGGGATTGTCCTTAAGCGCGGTTTCCAGAGTCCAGTCTTGAACCGCGACCGACTCGCCGGGATCAAGGACTCGCGGGTGCAGCAGGGTCTTATTTTCGCGTTGATCATTGGGCTGAGCCGTCGCCCATGCCTTCGCGAACAGTTGAACGCCTTGCATCGGCGCTTCGCCGCTGTTGGTCAATCTGCCATTATTGAAGTTGATGACGCCGTCTTTACTGAGCGTTGGCCGGGTCATGTCAATGACTACGTCCCATGGCTTCACCAGACCCAATTGCTCGGCAGGCACCGTGCCGCCTGGCACATCGGTCGCGCCTTTGACGACGATGAGTAATCCGGTTTCTTCCTTGGTTACCGTTCCTTCCTTGTTGACGACTTTGAGGCCGCCATGAACCGTCACTCTCCGGCTGGCGTCCACTGTGAGATTCGATGCGAATTGCAACTGTTTCGCGTCGTTCGGAAGTTTTGTGACGCTGCCAATGGCGACTTGATGTCGTTCCGGATGATTGGCCTTGCCGGGGCTGACAAACTCCAGGCGCAATTGGTGCGCGGCATTCTTCAGGTCGCCGTGGGTGGTCAGATATAGTTGATTCTTCCGGGCTTCCTTGCCTTCCTGTCGCGCGCCGACAAAGGAGATGCCGCGCAAGTCGTTTGCATGTGAACTGTTCTTGCCAACCTCAATTACCGCAACACCCCCTTTTGCCGAGTCCACATTGACGCCGGCGGCGATCCGAATCGTATCGGTCGCATCGTAAACGAAGCGATCGACATAATTGCCCGTCGGCAGGTCGCGCGTCGCAATGGCAAAATGCCGGACGTCCGTGGGGCGTTCCGGGGCAAGCTGCAACCGCGCCTGCCTGGACGGGGCCTCGATCCGCGCGCCGACCGCGCCGACGTAGTTGGGTTCGGCGGGGTCGAGTTCCCAAAAAAAACTCAAGCCGTTTCGGGGACTACCCGCGTTGCCCTCAGGTTGTGCTGGCGGGTGGGCTGATTTACATCGGACCTTTCCGAGATATGCCGCATGTTGCGGTCTGGATTGAGGGTCGATACGGCTGTGACCAGCTTGAACGTTGACTAATTCGATTTCCGGTTTGGTCGCATTGGCCGCCGTTTCGCCGCTTGTCAGATTCGATGGCAACGCAATCCAGACTTCAACATCGTTGTCTGAAGTCAACTCTTCCTCAATCTTGACTCCGTTGCCCACAATGATGAATTGCCCGTCGGATGTGATGGCCATACCCGGAGACACCTTCACAACCCGGCCATCCACTTTCAGACGCAGGCCCGCCAAAATACCTGGCACGTGGACATGACTCTGATGCCGCCGAGCGGCTTGTTCGCGGTCGTTGCTTTCGGACCGCAGCGCGGCGGCGCGAAGCACCTGGCCGTCCAGGAATGCCGGACGATAGGGTTGATCGGTTTTTTCGTCGGTCACCATCTCAGGCCACCACTTTCGATTCGAGCAGGCCCCAGGCTAAGTCGTTGCCTCGTTCCGCGACAAAGCGCACTTCGACGGACTTACCGATTGACGGCGTGAAGAGCGGAATCGTTTCAACAGCGGCCTTGGAAGAAACCGTGAAGTCAGTTATTTTTCGCTCTTTCTGCTCATCACTTGCGCGCGCAAAAACATTGGTGATTGAAACCTGAACGTCTTCGTTGTTGACGATCTTGAGCTTGTAGTCAGTGGTAATAGACGCAACAATTTTCACTTCCGAGTGCTTCACGGTACAAGAAAGCCAATTGCCCTCGTCGCCTTTGGAGGGTCTGCGAAAGTCGTCATTCACATTACGGATCGCAAACGAACCTACGCCATTGTTGACATTGACTCTAACAAACGAGTTATCGAAATCGCGTTTGAAGTCGGGGAGTTTTGAAGTGATCTCCAAGGTGGCTGGAATACTCTCGACACCCTGTTGCTGTTGCGGGACGGATGCGCGTGCGATGATTTCGATGTTTGTTTTTCCGTCTGGCCCGACAAGTTTGGTGACCAGATCGCCCCGGACGGGCCATTGTAGATTGTTGCTCATGCAAATCTGTAGCCGCGCGCAGGTTGATTCCGGGATGATCGGAATGATCCCGTCTTGAACTTCCTTGCCGTCGGGCGTGCGCAACAACAACCGGGCGCTGGGTACTTCGGCGGCACCAAGATCTATTGATGGCACCGTTCCTTCGATCATTGCGGATCGGTGGTCAGCACCGACAAACAGCTTGATATTCGGAGCGTAGGGACCCTTCGTCAATTGTTGCCCATACGGCATCTGAAGATTAGCCTCGACAACATGGCCCGCGCTCCATTGGCCATCGACACGCGAAACGGCATTGCGCACGTCATCGAACAGGTCAATCCCGACGCCAGTCTGGTTAATGCCGACGGGTTCGATAATCAACTTAATCCACCCGCCAAATGGAATCGGTCCTGCCAGCGGTGTCACGGTCGAAGCTGACTTGATTGTGAACGAGTTTTTGGCTGCGTCGGCCTTTGCTACGGTGATCTTGAGTGACCGATCTTCGCTGACCAATGAAGTCAAGTGCCTACTGAAGGCGGCAATTCTTCTCTCGGAGTTCGTAGAAATATCCGTAATTACTTGGCCAACAACAGGGTCAGCTGACGAGATACCTTGCTGAAACTGCTTCGCCTCTTCGTCGAACATCTGGCGCAAATCGTGCCCCGTGGGCGGAATCTGGAAATCGCCTGATCGCAAATCGACGTTGTGTTGACGTAGAAATTCGGCGACGCGGGCAAATTCGTAACCCACGTATGGCAGGAATGTGAGCAATTCGGAGTCAAGTCGCTCACTAGGCTGAAATGTCCGGCGCCAGGGCGGCCGCGCGTTGATGTGAATGACGTTCAGTAATCCGCCGTCGGCATTGGCCCATACTCGGGCA
>JANLTA010000338.1:0-2723 GCA_031362705.1 Gemmataceae bacterium
TGTGCCGTTGATGCTCACGCCGAGCGAGATTGATGAATACATGGTCTCCGTGAATGCGACGCCGATACTCACCGACACGGGCGAATCGCGCGGCATCCTCGCTACCTTCGACGACATGACCGAAATGGAGAAGCGCAACACGTCGATGCAGGAACTGCTGCACAAGTTGAAGCAATCGCGGACGGAGATTCACCGGCAGAATCAGGAACTGAAACTGCTGGCCACGCGCGACCCGCTCACGCTGTGTCTCAATCGCCGGGCTTTCTTCACCGAGTTGAATCCGCTTTATGAACAATCCGCGCGGACGGGGTCGCCGCTTTCCGCCGTGATGGTCGATATCGACAAGTTCAAGAAGATCAACGATCAATTCGGACATGCCACGGGCGATCAAGTGTTGTTCCAGGTCGCGGAGTTGTTACGCAATCGCTCACGGACGACCGATGTAGTGTGCCGCTACGGCGGCGAAGAATTCGCGCTGATTCTGCCACAAACTGATATTGATGTCGCGGCTGATATTGCCGAGCGTCTGCGGATCGCGCTGAGCGATTCCGCGATTGCCGGCGTGCCGGTCACGGCCAGCTTCGGCATTTCCGCTTTGCAGCTTGGCCCGACAGGGCCACAGAGCCTGCTCGATCAGGCGGACAAAGCGTTGTATGCCGCCAAGCGCGGCGGTCGCAACCGCGTCGTCCGCTACAGTGATACCGCGACGAGCGAATCAATCACGGCCATGGACTCGCTCACCAACATGCCTTCGCCTTCCGACACGCCGATCCGGCCGAACTCGGCAATTCCGTATCCCGCCGTCACAGCCTTGATCTCCGCACTGGCCTATCGCGATGCCATGACCGCTGAGCATAGCCGCCGCGTTGCCGACTTTTGTGTCACCGTCGGCCGCAGCATGTTGTCGCAAAGCGATTGCTACACGCTGGAAGTGGCCGCGCTCCTGCACGATATCGGCAAACTCGGCGTGCCCGACGCCATCCTGTTCAAATCCGGCAAGCTCACCGACGAAGAGTTCAAGATCATGCGACTGCACGATCGCATGGGCGTCGAGATCATCTCGGCAGCGTTCGCGTCCGAATCGCTGACCCGTATCGTCGGCAGTTATCAGACGAAATATGGCAGCACGGTTGGCGCGACGGGCACGCCAGCAGGCATGTCGATTCCATTGCCCGCGCGACTGCTCGCCATCGCCGACGCTTTCGATTCGATGACCACGGACCGCTCGTGGCGCAAAGGCCTGAATCGAGATGAAGCGTTCGCAGAACTTCGCCGCTGTGCCGGTCCGCAATTCGACCCTGCGCTGGTCGAGCGGTTCATCGGCGTGATCTCAGCGCAAATAGGCCCGCACGAACCGTCGCTGACCGTTTCGAAAGAAACGGCACTCCGCATCGGCACATTGATCGAACATCTAGCCGCCGCCATTGATACGCATGATGCTCCGGCTCTAGCTACTTTGGCCGAACAAATGGTCGCCGAAGCGAACGAGTGTACGCTGCCCGTGCTGGCCGACGCGGCCAGCCAACTCAAAGAACTTGCGGAGCGGGCCGGCGAGTGGAGTGAAATCGCGTCGCTCGCCAAGAACATGCTGGACGTCTGCCGGTCCACCCAAAGCGTCTACATGCGCGCCGCCTACAACGAAGCGAAGAACATTCCCGAGCTGGTGACGCTCAAATCCGGCGTGATGCCAAAGCCGCTCGACGATTTCGGCGACGAGCCGATGACGCCGATGCCGTTGAAGGCCAGTGCCGCGCCGGTGGTCGAAGACGAAGAGTCAATTTTCTCCAGCGGCGATGGCGACATCCAGCCAAGCACAGCCGACATTGAATCACGGCGGCAATATCGTCGGTCTCTTGTGTTGCCGCAGTAACGTTTCATTCGTCGGTTTTGACACGGTTGCTCGGTTTGCAACGTTCAATCGTTGCAGCCAGTGTCCATTCGTTGCATTACGTATATCAGAATTTCACGGTTGACCAGTAGCCAACAAAGGCCAAAAACGTAGTTATTATCGCCGCAATGAGCAAGCCGACGACTATCATGCCCCATTGTCTTGCGCTCATCATCCCACCATCGGAAACACCTTTGGCTCATTATCGCCCGTCCGGAACTCCGCTTCAATGCCTAGCTTGCAAAAGACGTGCAAGACCATCGTTTCAACTTTCGCACTCTTCAAGCGAAGTCGTCGTGGGTCTGCCATTGTTCGAATCCCTAAAACGACCCGATGTTCACCGGGCTGGTTGAAACACTGGGCACGGTTCGCGCCGTTGAAGACGACGTTGCGGGCGGCAAAAATCTCGAAATTGCCTCGACGTTTGCCACCGAATTGGCCCTCGGCGGGAGCGTGGCGATTAATGGCTGTTGCCTGACGGTCGTGTCCGTTGACCGTGATGTTTGCAGGTTCCAAGTGGGGCCGGAGACGCTGGCGAAGACAAATCTTGGCCGACTTGGGATCGGCCACCGTGTCAATCTTGAGCGATCATTGCGGTTCGGCGACCGGCTTGGCGGGCATCTTGTTACCGGGCATGTGGATGGCGTCGGTATAATTGCCGAGCGGGTGACTTCCGGGGAGTGGCAAACCGTGTGGTTCACTGGGCCGGCAGAGTTGATGCGCCTGCTCGTGCCCAAAGGCTGCGTCGCCGTGGATGGTGTAAGCCTGACGGTGGTGGATGTGCGTTCGGATCGATTCAGTATCATGCTCATTCCGCACACACTGTCGGTGACCA
>JANLTA010000351.1:0-2804 GCA_031362705.1 Gemmataceae bacterium
TTGCGGTAGATGCCGAGCAGGGTCGGCGTGTCGAACTTTGGTCCCATCTTGTCACCCTGTTCGGACGTACCAACATCGTGAAGGTTGTAAGGCTTCTGTAAGCGACTGTCGGTATAATAGGGCCCACGGTGGCACGTTGCACACTGCGACTTCGAGTCGAAGAAGAGATTCTTGCCGCGTTCGGCAGCGGACGTGAGTAGTCCTGGTCCGGCGGCGTGCGGCGACAAACTGAAGCCAAACGAATTTGTGTAGGCGGCCAGCGCGTCTAGGTCCGACGACCGCCCGCTGAGTGGCTCATCCAACTCGACAGTGGCGTGGTCTTCCTTGGGTTTGATCCGACCACGAAACAGTCCTGTGCCGCCCATCAACGGACCACGAATCGTGTACTCAAAATCCTGAACCTCATCACGGTCGCCCGACCAATGAAGCGGTTGTGTGTGGGCTAAACCGGCCAGGCTCGGGGTGCGCCGCAGACCTTCGGGGTTCCGCCAAGTGCGGCCATCAGCTTGACCATCCGGATGGCACGACGAACACGAGACCCAACGTGCATTCGACATCGGCGGCTTGGCCGAGTTAAATAACTCCTTTCCGCGCCGCCAATCCGATGATCGTGTTGGGGTCCCGAGGGACACCGCGACAGTTCGTTTCATAGTCCCGGTGTCATAGGCACTCACCGTAAAGTCGACGCTTTCATAGACGAAGATTCTCGCGCCATCCGCCGAGAAGCGCACGGCTCGCGGATTCTTGCCGACTTGCACAATGGTTTGCCGCTTGATCTCACGGTAGCCGTCGTCGAGGATGTCGGACACATTCATGTCGTCGGTCCCGGAATACACCGTGACCAGCATCGAACCGTCCGGCGACACGGCCGACTCCCACGGATTGCTTGTGACGTAGACGCCGTTGTATGTGTCCAAAGCGATGCCCCGCCGCCGAACCTCGGCGCCCGCCGCCAGATCGCATACGCCAAGAAATGGCACGATGGCTCCACGGGCATGGACCACCAACGTGCGCGATCGAATGTGCGATAAGTAGGCCTTGGTGCCCTTGGGGTTCACGACAACCGAACGACAAAGATTGTCGGAAGCTTGGCCGTCCCAAGTGGCGATGATGCGCCACGAAGCCATGTTGATCGCGTGCAGTCGACCCGTGTAAAATCCGGTGGCGAATATCGTGTCTTCCGTCGGCGATAACGCGATGCCGCGAAGAAAGGGTTCGATGCGAAGCCGGCGCACTACCCGCCGCGACGGAACGTCGATTTCGACAACTTCACCAGGATAATCGAGCGTGAGCCAAATCATTTGGCCTGTGCGGTTGGCAATCACGCCGTACGGTTCGTCGCCGACGGCGATCAACGCAGCCACCTCTCCCGTTGCCGCATCGACAATATGAACGGCGTCGGCGTCGTAGAGCGTCACGGCCAACTGATTGGATGTGCCCAACCAGGCAACGCATTGTGCCTTACCCTTCATTTCGATACGACGAACAAGCTTATTCGTTTTGGTATCAACGACTGCCAGCACGCTTTCGTCCGCATCGATTATGGCCATTCGCTCGCCGTCTGGACTGAGGGCCATTTGTGAACTGGAGTCACTGGCCAGAAGCGGCGTCGCGACATGCCATGCGAAGTACAATGCAACCAGTCGCATCCTCATGTCCACTCCGCGGCCAGTAGAATCCGATATGAATACTTCGTGCAAATGAGTCCGCAAGCTATTATCGAACTTACGGCCGCGATCGGCTAAGCCAAGGAACGATCATCGCGACACGCTGTCGGTAGTCGTCATACGTTTTTCCATGAAATCGGCGCAAATCACGTTCTTCCAGCCAAACACCCACGAATATGTAAGCCGTCGTTAGTACGGCGAACAGTAAGTGGCCCCAAGTCATGATTGGAGTGGCCCAGAATGCGATCATGAAACCGAGCATGATCGGATGTCTGACGATCCGATAAAGCGCGGGGGTGTGAAACGTGGGCGGCGAATGCGGCAATCCTTTTGCATATCGGTAAACCTGACTTAGCCCGAACAGGTCAAAGTGGTCGATGAGAAATGTCGACACCAAAACCACGAACCATCCGCTCCAGAATATCGCCCAGATGATCGCAGTTAGTATGGGTTGCTCCACCCACCAGACGACTCGGGGGATTGGCCGCCATTGCCAAAAGAGTATCGCCAAAATCACGCTGCTGGCCAAAACATACGCACTGCGCTCGACGTGCTCTGGAACGATGCGCGTCCACCATTGCTTGAATCCGGGTCTGGCCATGACGCTGTGTTGGACTGCAAACAACCCCAGAAGGAACACATCAATGGCCACCGCTTCGGCGATTGAATCGTGTGGGCCGGAATCAATGGATTTCGGAACGACAAAGGTGCTGACGAACCCAATTGAGGACAAGAAGGTGACCAAAAAGACAATATAGCTGAGTACTCCGAATGTCAGTGCAATGATGCGCGAAGTCTTCATGAAGTCAATTCCGCTAACGGAAGTTCAACGCCAAAGTCGATGTTGAATCGGCTGGTAAGGTACATGTGGGGCACTGATCCGAGCTTGTTCTTGAGCTCGGAAAGCTGCTCCCTCGCCGATTCTTTTGCTTCTTCGTCGGTATGCGGGGCGAGATGCGGCATTGTTTTCTTCAATTCACTTTGGCGCTGCACTGACTCGCGTAGCGCATTCCCGATGAGGATTGAGGCGCCGGCCACGGGCTCGTGGCCCTTGTGTCGCACGCTCCCGACGAGCGTGGCGCCGACGCTGAGGCGCACCTCGACGCTCTCGGTCGCCAGCGCCGCCACGTCGACGGC
>JANLTA010000365.1:0-6574 GCA_031362705.1 Gemmataceae bacterium
ACCCGACCATCCTTTATGGCTACGGCGGCTTCAATATCAACCTCACGCCGTCATTCAGCGCAGCTCGCTTTACGTTCCTGGAGCGTGGCGGCGTGCTGGCCATTGCCAACTTGCGCGGCGGCGGCGAGTACGGCGAAGAATGGCATCAGGCCGGCATGATGGGCAACAAGCAAAACGTCTTCAACGACTTCATTGCCGCAGGCGAATGGCTCGTCAAGGAGAAGGTGACATCGCCCAGCAAACTGGCCATTCAAGGCGGCTCCAACGGCGGATTACTCACCGGCGCGGCCATGACGCAGCGGCCCGATCTGTTCCGTGCGGTGGTTTGTCAGGTGCCGCTATTGGATATGGTGCGCTATCACCAATTCCTGATTGCCCGGCTGTGGATCCCCGAGTACGGCTCGGCGGATCAGTCGGATCAGTTCCAGTGGCTGCATGCTTATTCGCCGTATCACCATGTGAAAAACGGTGAGAAGTACCCAGCCACGCTGTTTACCGCCGGCGAAGGCGATAGCCGCGTCGATCCGCTGCATGCCCGTAAGATGGCCGCCCGTGTGCAGGAGGCTAATGCGTCGCCACATCCGATTCTCGTCCGCATCGAGACCAAAGCCGGCCACGGCGCGGGCAAACCGCGCGGTAAACAGCTCGACGAGTTGACTGATGTCTACTCGTTCCTGTTCAGCCAACTGGGCGTGACGAACTAGGTGGTGAGTCGATGCAAATACGCTGTAAGCACTTTCAGTCGAGTACGCAAAGCTGGGACAAGATGTTTAGCGATGCCACCGACTTCGCATCGAGATTGCCAGCCACGCATCGGTTGATCAACTTCTCCCATTCCTGCGATAGCGGCGCGGGCGTCGTGTGCGTATGGTTCTGGGTTCCCGATGAACAGGACGACGAGGATTCCGTCTTTTGAATCTGACCAGCGACTTGCCGCTCTCTGATCCGCGGCACCCCTTTCACGCCGTCCACATGGCGATGGCGCTCGATGAAGCCAAGGCTGCCGCCGCCGAAGATGAGGTGCCGATCGGTGCCATCATCGTGTCGATGAAAGACGGTGTATTGGCCCGCGCTCATAATCAGCGCGAGCAATTGCGTGATCCCACGGCCCATGCTGAAATGATCGCCATCACGCAAGCCGCACAATCGATGCCGTCGTGGCGGCTGGAAAACTGCATCCTTTATGTCACGCTGGAGCCGTGCCCGATGTGTGCCGGTGCCATCGTGCAAGCACGAGTACCGATGATTGTGTACGGCACCGCCGACCCCAAAGCCGGCGCGTGCCACACGCTTTACAACATCACGAACGATAGCCGGCTCAATCACCGTTGTGCTGTGGTCTCCGGCGTGCTGGCAGATGAATGTGCCGGTATTTTGAGCGACTTTTTCGCGCGGAAGCGATCCGCCAAATCAGCACGGTCATTGAACTAGCGCTGGCCAAGCCCGGGTGAACATGGCGGCGGGAATGTTGTTGCTTACGTACTCCTCGGCCGGCCACGACTTGGACGACGCGGGCTTGGACTTAAGGACTGCGCGAAAGCAGCCAGGTGTGCCATGGCATCGCCGTAGGTCGTGTAAACAATTTTCGAGCGAATTTGCTCGGCGATGGCACGACCACCGATGGCGACAGCTACGCCCGCTTTTTCCGCTTTTCGATACAGTTCGCGATAGCCGCCGATAAATTCGTCTTCATCGGTTAGATGTGAAACCGTGAGCCAGAGCAGGCGCGGCCGCATTTCTTCGATTGCTTTTTTAAAACTTGCAAACGGAGTTCGCGGGCCGAGGTTTACGGCATCCCAGCCGGCATCGAGTAAGACCATCTGTGCTAGAAGGGTTGGCAGTACTGTCTCGTCGTTCTCCGGTGCTCCGCCCACCGCTACGGGTCGAGGCCTCACGGCTCGCGCTTCCAGTATCGCTTTGAGCTCGAATAGCGCAGCAGTACAAAGTTGCGATGCGCGATGCTCCTCCATCACATCGATCCGGCCCTGCGCCCAATCGTTGCCGATGCGTTGCATGGCCGGGGCTATGACTTTGTCAGCCAGTTCGTCAATGGCGAGGCCACGACGATATCCACCGTGAATCACGCTACGCACGCGCAAGGCGTCCCCGGCCAACAATGATCGATAAAGATCATCGGCCCAGCCTGCAGTGCCGGATGCACGTCTAGCCCGCGTGGGCCGACTCAAGTGCGATAGGTCTACATGCGGCAAATCGCCGCGGCGGGCCAGTTGCAATACGTCTGCGACGAGCAACTTCCTGTGGCCGCCCGCCGTTTTATGGGCCGGCAAAACGCCTTCATCGACCCAACGTTTCACCGTACTGACGCTTACGCCCAGCGCTTTGGCCACGTCGTTCGTGCTGATGTAAGTCGTCGCGTCGGTGGTCATTCATCCCGCCCAGGTACGTCTGCAGCGATGCAGCCACTTTTTAGTGTTTCCCCATTGTAATACAAACTGGACGTTTTTTGTCGTCATGAACGACAACACTAGCATTTTGCCAGAAGGCCATTGACTACGGTGAGCACCGCGATAACATAATGTGAACGTTTTTGAACGTTTTGCAAATGCCAGCCACTAGCTGGATCGCAAAGCGTTAGCGATTGACCAAGACCCAGTTGAGGCGGGCAAGTGATTCGCCGGGGCTTGGCATCCATCGAAGCGGTCACAAGGAAGCACCATGAGAAGTCGAATTATCAGTGTGGCGATGATCGTCGCGGGTCTGACCTGCGCCGGTACCATGTATCGTTCGGTAGCGGCCGATCACTCCAGCAAAGACATCGTTGACACGGCCGTCGGCGCGGGCAGCTTCAAGACGCTGGTCACGGCCGTCAAGGCCGCGGATCTCGTCGATACCCTCAAGGGCGATGGACCATTCACGGTTTTCGCACCATCGGATGAGGCGTTTGCCAAGATTCCCAAAGACAAACTTGAGGCGTTGCTGAAAGACAAGAAGGCACTGGCAGGCGTTTTGACCTATCACGTAGTTTCCGGCAAAGTCATGGCAGCCGATGTTGTGAAACTGACGTCGGCCAAGACCGTTCAGGGGAAGCCCGTCATTATCGCCGTCAAGGATGGCAAGGTGATGGTCAATGGCGCGAAGGTTGTCACCACGGACATCGCCTGTAAGAACGGTGTCATTCACGTCATTGACACCGTGCTGATGCCGCCTGCCGACGGTAAGGACATTGTCGATACTGCTGTAGGTGCGGGCAGTTTCAAAACGTTGGTCACAGCGGTCAAAGCGGCCGACCTCGTGGAAACGCTGAAGGGTGCCGGTCCATTCACGGTTTTTGCACCGACGGATGAGGCGTTTGCCAAATTGCCGAAAGGTGCCGTGGAAGGCTTGCTCAAGGACAAGAAGGCGTTGGCGAGTGTGCTGACTTACCATGTCGTCTCCGGCAAGGTCATGGCCGCGGACGTCGTCAAACTCCACAGCGCCAAGACCGTGCAGGGCGAGAAGATTGAGATCGTCGTAAAGGACGGCAAAGTGACGATCAATGGAGTCAACGTGGTGAAGACCGACATCGCATGCAGCAACGGCGTGATCCATGTGATCGACGCAGTGCTGATGCCGCCGCAGTAACGTCTCGGTCTTAGTTCGTTGCCGTGGTGCCGGTGCGGTGTCTCCGGCACCACGGTATCTTTGAGCATCAAACAATGACGTGGGAATCAAGCACGATTGTCCTGCTTGCCAATGCCGCCGCGACATGGTTCCTGGTCGGACTCATTTGGTTTGTTCAGATCGTTCACTATCCGCTGTTTGGAAACGTCAGCAATTCGTTTACGACTTATCACGCGGCTCACGTTGGTGTCACGACCTGGGTGGTCGCCCCTGCCATGCTCATTGAGCTGGGAACCGCGGCAATCCTCGCATGTTTCGCGCCGCCGCTGGCATTCATTAGCCGGCTTGGCTTGTTTCTGGTTGTGGTGATATGGCTTTCCACGGCCTTACTTCAGGTGCCGCGACATGACTTATTGGCCTTGGGTTTTGACGCGGTTGCTTATCGCGAATTGATATTAACCAACTGGTTGCGCACAGCCGCGTGGACATTGCGCGGCTTATTGGTTATCTACCTGTTGCATCAAGCCATCAGCCAGCGCAATGCACCCGTCACTCTTTGCAAATGCCGGAACTGATGCGAAACAAATGGCCGTCGGGATGGCGGAGTTGGGGCTTTCGCACCGCCACCCGTTCATCGGTAAGTGGCCACATTCAGCGTGAGGCATCGACGATCATGGTCGTCTCATGCTGCCGCTTTGTACAAGCGTGGTTTCTCGATCGGTTGGCTGTGCCGCAAGGATGCCTGGATGAAGCAGTCGAAAAGTTGCAGATCGAGGGCGGCAGCCGTCTCGGCTTCGGGGTGCCATTGCACGCCGATAAAGAACCAGCTCGGGTCGGTCGATTCGATTGCTTCGATGGTTTCATCCGGGCAGCGGGCACCGACGCGGAGGCCTTTACCGAGCGTTTTGATGCATTGATGATGGCCGCTGTTGACGCGCAGTTCGCCGCCGCCGTAAATGTCGTCCATGAGCGTTTTCGGTTCGACGTTGACCATATGGCGGTGCGGACCGCCGGAGGGGTCGAAGTGCGGCATCGCCTTCGGACATTCAAGCGGAATGTGCAGAAACAGCGAGCCGCCCAACGCGACGTTGACCATCTGCATGCCGACGCCGATGGCCAGTAGCGGAATCTTGCGTTCCATGATGCGCTTGAGCAGACGGAAGTCGCTTTCCTCGCGGCGGGCGGCCATCGGCGTCACGGTGCAATGAGTCGGCTGGTTTTGGCGACGCGGATCGAGATCGAGGCCACCCGTCAGCACCATCGCATCAACGCGGTCGAGCAGCAGATCAATTTCCCAATCCTTGGTGGTGGTTGGAAGGATGATGGGCAGGCCGCCGGTGTTGTAGATCGTGTCGGTGTAACCAAGATTGAGGCGGTGCATCTGCGGCAGCGTCTTACTGGCCGGGGCAAAATCCGCGTTGATGCCGATAACGGGGCGAGGCTGCTTCGCTGCCATGAGTCGATCTCCGTCCATGGAAAACTGCTGATTTGGCCGGGCGTCCCTACCCGGCCGTCGCCCCAAGCCGGAGCGTGGGGGGTGGGCGTTATAGCCTCGAGACCCCGATCTTGGCAATAGCAATTTTTCGCGCGGCAAACTGGGCAAATTGGATGAGCCTTCGCGGCCATTCTTCTATCCCAATCGTGCCGTGGCTCCCGCCTGGAAGTCCACGACTTCAATCTCAACATTCGAGTAGCCATTCCAGGTGTTAATCTTGGGCACGAAGGCGAGACAACACTTGCCCGCTTCTGACATCAATTCTTCCGCACGCTCGGCCATGCCCCAGCCGACGGCGCGCATGCGAGTACCGCCCTGGCTCACACGCAGATTCAAGTGGCGTTCTCCCGCGCCCATTTTTTTTGGTTGATCGATCACTTGTAACCCCGCGGCCAGGAAGCGCGGCCGGGGATTATCTGCCCCGTACGGTTCGAGCGCGTCCAGACTCTTAACGACATTGTGTGTCAATGCGGACAGCGGCACTTCGGCATCAAGCTTCAATGATGGCACTGGTGGCCCAGCCGGGAAGTGTTTGGCGGCGACGGCAACAAACCGCTCACGCAGTTCCTTGATTCGCGATGGCGCGAGTCGGAAGCCCGCGGCGGCGGCATGACCGCCGTGGGCACGCAACACATCGTCGCACTCGGCCAAGGCCTTGTGCAACTCGAAGCCGGGAATCGAGCGGCCACTTCCGGTGGCTTCTTCCATTCCGATGGCCAGCAACAAGGTTGGCTTGCCGAACTGCTCGGCTAGCCGCCCCGCGACAATGCCGACGACGCCGGCGTGCCAATCGGCGCTGGCAAGTACCAGTGCGGGCGCATCGGCGAAGCCGGCCGCCAACTCGCGGGCTTCGGCGAGAATCTTCCGTTCGGTGAATTGCCGCTGTTGATTCTGACCTTCGATATATGTGGCCAAGTCCTTGGCTCGTTGTTCACTCGGCGTGGTCAGCAACTCCACCACCATGCGGGCACAACCGAGCCGACCCGCGGCATTCAAGCGCGGCGCGATCTTGAACGCGATGTCTTCAGCGCGAATTTGCGCCGCTTCACCAAGTCCGGACAATGTCAAAAGTGCCTTCAGTCCCGGTGATGGCTTCTGCGACAATCGACTCAGACCATGTTTCACCAGCACCCGGTTCTCATCTCGCAGTGGCATCACGTCGGCCACCAATCCAATCGCGGCCAGGCACACGGCGTTCAAGAGAATCTCGCGCAAATGGGTTTCGACCTTTGGCCCGCCGCTCGCCAAGGTGCCGATCAACCATGCCAGCTTAAAAGCGACGCCCGCGCCGGACAAGCCGGCAAAGGGATACGGCGAACCCGGCAGCCGCGGATGCACCAGCACGGCCGCGTCGGGCAGTTCACTCTTGAACTCATGATGATCGGTGACGATCAGTTGCAAACCAAGTCGTCGAGCTTCAATCGCTTCTTCCAGACTGGCAATGCCGCAATCGACGGTGATGATGATCTCGGTTCCCGCTGCTGCCAGTTCACGCAGCGCCTCGACATTCAGGCCGTA
>JANLTA010000403.1:0-14121 GCA_031362705.1 Gemmataceae bacterium
CTACTCCCCCTACGTGCGCTATCGCACAGACCACATATTTGTTGGAGAAGATAATATTAGCTGCATAACGCCGCGTCATGATGATGCGCTTGTCAGTTTGATCCACGGCATGGCGACCCGCCATAAGAGGCTCGAAAGGACCCTTGATTCTTTAGTCCGGGCGCGTGGCCGCGCACCAACTGCTTTTCCCGTATTTGGAGGACCCCTCTTGTCGCGTCCGCGACCGATACACGAAAAAACGTCTCAACTGAGCCTTCGTTCCGCGTTTCCTGCTGCGTTTCTCCGGCGCGCGCGCGCCGTCCTTGCGGGGACGATGTTGGCCGTCGTGGGCATTGCCATGCAGCCTGCGGCGATTGCCAAAGACGGCACAAGTGCCAACCACTGGGTGGGTACCTGGAGTGCAAGCCCACAGGCCGCAAAAAGCCCCGTCGAACTGAAAGACCAGACAATTCGCCAGATCGTGCGAGTGAGCATAGGTGGCAAACGGTTGCGCGTGCGCCTGTCGAACGCCTTCGGCTCCGACCCGCTGCTGATCGACGCGGCACATGTGGCGCTGCGCAGTACGGGTGCAGCGATCGCACCAGGATCGGACCGGGTGTTGACATTCGGCGGGTCGCGCTCCACGAAGATTCCGCCCGGCGCTCTGGCAGTCAGTGATCCCGTGAATCTCCAGGTTGCCGACCTCGGCGACTTGGCGGTCAGCATCTACATCGCGGGCAACCAAGTCGCGGCGACCGAGCATTCGGAGGGTTTGCAGTCGACCTATATTTCGGCTGAAGGTAATTTCAGTGGCGTCGACAGCATGCCCGCGACGACCACGACCGACTCCCTTTACTTTCTGATGGGCGTTGAAGTCGACGCCGCCAGGAGTTCCAAGGCCATCGTCACACTTGGCGACTCGATAACCGAAGGCAACCGCTCAACGGCGGACGCCAACAAGCGCTGGCCGAATCGTCTGGCCGAGCGGCTGGCCGCGCGGAAGAGTGGCAGCAAGGTGGCGGTGCTCAATGCGGGCATCAGCCGCAACCGGATCCTGCATGGCAAGGATACGGTTGGTTCGAACGCATTAGCACGTCTCGATAGTGACGTACTGGTGCAGTCCGGCGCGCGCTATCTGATCGTCCTGCTAGGCATCAACGACATCGGCTTTCCCGCCGCCGTGAGTGCCAACGAAATCATTGCCGGTCACAGCCAGATCATTGATCGCGCGCATGCGATGGGTTTTAAGGTTTATGGAGGGACGCTGACCCCCTTCCAGGCGTACCTGCCGGGGCTCTACTACACGGACGGTGGCGAAGAACAGCGCCAGGTCGTCAACCAGTGGATCAGGACCAGCAATGCCTACGACGCGGTGATCGACTTCGACAAGGCGATCCGCGACCCAAACAAGCCGACCAGGATCCTTCCGGCCTACGACAGCGGCGACAACCTGCACCCGAACGATGCCGGCTACAAGGCGATGGCCGATGCCATCAACCTGTCGTTGTTTAAGAACTAGATTTCGGCCCCCCGTGCGGTCGCTACGAAAAGCCCGCAGGTGAACTCAATATTGAAATCTGCCTTTGAGCTTCAAGATCGGCGCCTCTACTAGATGCCACATCGTCGTCGCCAACACGACCGTCAGTACGAACCGGGCTGCAAGAGAAGGAACGCCGCGTAACACGGAGTAATGCGCGGAGAGCCAGTCGAAGAGGGGCCACATGAAGAGGTGGATGAGGTATAGCCCGTAGCTGATCTTGCCGAGGAAACGAAAGGGTGCGTAATTGAAGAATCCCAGCACCCAACGATTGTCCGTTTGCCACAATCCCAGCACCATCGCGAGGAAGCCGAGCGCCAGAAGGGTCTGGATGTGCGGCGGGTGCATGACGTGGTCGATCGACGGTGTCTTCGGTCCGTACAGCGCGAACAGCGCCACCACCAGCGCGAAGCCGACCGGAAACATCCATTGCCGGGCGGCGGTGCGAATCCTTTCGGCGGTCACCGACGTATCCGCGAACACCACGGCGCCTACCGCACCCGCGACCAGATATTCGCCGCAGACCAGCGGAATCAAGCCATACGCCGACTTTGGCAGGAGCGCGGCGAAGAGGAATCGAAAGGCGATGCATGCTGCCCACAGCGCGAGCAACCAGCGGAGCCGCGTGCGCCCCGGTCGCAGTAAGGAAAACAGCAGCGGGAAAACCAGATAGAACTGCTCTTCGACGCACAACGACCAGAAGTGGATGCCGTACATCCGCACGGGATCCCACGGAGCGTCCGCAAGCGCGGGTTGGATCCACGTGTAGTAGAAGGCCCCCCAGTTCATCACGTAGAGAACGAATGCCGGCAGGTAGGCGATGCCGACCGTGGTTGCCGCCAGTCCCAGCACCAGATAGTAGGCGGGGAAAATTCGCAATGCGCGGCGTGCGTAGAAGGCTTTGAGTGCCTGACCGCGCGGCCGGTCTTGCGACGCGATCAGGATTCGGGTGATCAGGAACCCGCTGATCACGAAGAACAGCGAGACCCCGTAACTGCCCCACCAGAAGTGTTCGACGTCGCTGTGGATCATGAACACCGAGAGAAAAGCGAAAAATCGAAGTCCGTCGATCTGTTTGCGGTGCTCCAGCGATTGCATGACTCGGGAGTCCGGTGGATGTCAGAGCTGCCGTCTTGCCGGACGCGAAGAACTCGTACACTCGGAAACTTGAGGATCACATCTGCGAATTGGCTGCGAAGGCGGCCCAAGTGGCAGTCCCGGCCCGTATTGGTGCCGCTGCAAAAGAGTGTGATCTCAACCGAAATCGTCACTCAAAACGAGCCGACGCTCCGGTGGACAAGACTCTGACCATCGTGCGCGTGGAAACAACTGACGGAAAACCAATTGCCACGTTGGTCAACTTCGCCGCTCATCCGACAATGCTGAGCGCCAAGCTCATGGAGTACTCGGCCGAGTGGCCGGGGGCGATGGCTAAGCGAGTGCAAGAGGTAACTGGAGCACCATGCCTGTTTCTGCAAGGCGCTTGTGGAGATCTCACAACCAGGCCACCGACGGCTGGTACACCTGATGACTTCGGTATCGCGGTCGCCGATGAAGTGCTGTCGCAAACGAAAAAGATCAATTGCAACATCGACCGTCCAAGTCTGCGTGCAGTTCGTGATGAGTACCACTTCCCGTGCTTACTGCAGATTGGGAATCCGCTCGTGAGTTTTGGTTTGGGGTCGATTTTCTTCCCCGGCTTGGTGGCGCACTATGAACGTGAATATCGCGAAGGAGTGCGGCCCGAAACGACAACTGTCGCGTTGACGGATCAACTGGGAATCGTCGGGTTCTCGGGGGAAATGTACTGCGGTCACGCGCTCAGTCTGCGCCGTCGTGCTCGCATGGAACATTTACTAATCTGCGGCTACTGCAACGACTACCAACAATACTTCCCGACAATTGAATCCATGAGCGAAGGCGGCTATGGAACTTCGCCGCCAGTCGCCGTCGCCGAACCAGGTGCCGGCGAACGCATGACGGATCGGACGCTGTTGCAGTTGTACAAGTTGCGGGGCCAGGTGCCGTGAATGCACCACGAAAGACACGAAATACACGAAAGAGACCGAATTGTATCTTTTCGTGTATTTCGTGTGTTTCGTGGTGAATACTTGCTTCAATCCATCCACGAATACGGGTATTTGGGATCGTCGAGCGTCATCGCCACCTTGGTCGGGCGCAGTGGCCTGAACGTGTCGAGCATCACGGCTAGCTCATCGGTGCGTGTCATGGGCCGGCTGGCGACGATGGTGCCGGGGTGCGGGCCATGTGGAATGCCACGCGGATGCAGGGTGAACGATGCCTCGCTGACGCCGCGACGGCTGCCGAAGTGACCGCGAACGTAGTACAGCACTTCATCGCATTCCACGTTCGAGTGGGCATAGGGTACTTTGACGGCATCCGGATGATGGTCGAGGAACCGCGGCGCGAACGTGCAGATCACAAAACCCGGTGCTTCAAATGTCTGATGAATCGGCGGCGGCTGATGGATCGTGCCGGTGATTGGCTCAAAGTCGTCGGCATTAAATGTAAACGGATAGACCATTCCATCCCAACCGACGATGTCGAACGGATGATGCATCAGCGTGTAGCGGGTGAGATTGTCGAAGTGTTTGATCAGGACGGTGGTTTCACCTTCTTTATCCACCGGCGCGATTTCGGTCGGGCCATGCAGGTCACGCTCGTAATAGGGCGAACCCATCTTGAGTTGGCCATCGGGATTCAAATAATGTGGCGGAATGCCGACGTTGCCCGCACTTTCGATGATCAGCAGCTCCGGCGGCGTGGCGGCGTCAAACTCAATGCGATAGGTCGTGCAACGCGGAATCACAACATAGTCGCAGGTCTTAAAAGGTAACGGACCAAACATCGTGTGCAGCGTGCCATGGCCCTTGTGAACGAAGTACACCTCATCCGCCGTGGCATTGCGATACAACTCCGCTTGGGCTTCCGTCGGCCGGCAACGATGTAACATCACATCGCCATTGCCCATGATGGGCACGCGACCGCTGATGGGGCTACCGGTGCGGGGCAGATTGTTCGAAAGCAAATGCACGTGCCGCAACACGTCATCTGGCGCGAATTCAATCTTCACTTCGCCGGCCGCCTCGACCTTGCACACCCGTGTCGGCGGCCGCATATGGTAAACAATCGAATAGGCGCGGCTAAACCCGACGAGGGTCACGACCTCTTCGTAATAGATGCCCTCGTTCTTGTACCCCGGCTTAACCCGGTGCTCGGTGTGCCGTTTTGGGGGGATCTTGCCGAGATGGAGATAGGGTGGCATTAAATTCTCCCATCAATTTGAATGTAACCAAGAACGCACAACGCCGCCCAAATCAACCCGATCATGGCAAAGAGGATAGGAAGGCACAAAATGTAAACGACAATTCGGCCTTTGAGGTATCCTTTGCTCGTTTGCGAAGTCGGCATGTCGGAGATCCATCAAAGCGTACCACGCAACGCCTGTTCACGTTCGATCGACTCGAATAGAGCCTTGAAGTTACCCTTGCCGAAGGACTTCGAGCCGCGGCGTTGGATAATCTCGAAGAAGAGCGTCGGGCGGTCGGCGACGGGCTTGGTGAAGATTTGCAGCATGTAGCCTTCGTCGTCGCGGTCGACGAGGATGCCCAACTCGGCCAGCGTGCTCACATCTTCTTGAATCTTACCGACGCGGCTGGTGAGTTCATCGTAATAGGTTTGCGGCACGCGCAGGAACGACACGTCGTTATCGCGCAACGCGGTCACGGTTTCGATGATGTCGCCGGTGGCCATGGCGATATGCTGCACACCCGGGCCGCCGTAAAACTCCAGATATTCATCGATCTGCGACTTGCGTTTGCCCTCGGCCGGCTCGTTAAGCGGGAACTTGATCCGCCCCGTGCCGTTCTGCACAACCTTGGACATGAGAGCCGAGTATTCAGTGCTGATATCCTTGTCATCGAACGACACGAGTTGATTGAAGCCGAGAATCTTGCGGTAAAAATCCACCCAGTAGTTCATCTTGCCAAGCTCGACGTTGCCGACGACATGGTCAATGGCCATCAGCCCGGTCGAGCGCGGCGTTGTGTATTCATACCGCGAGGGATCAATTGGCTCGAATCCCGGCGCGAAGATGCCCCGGTAACGGTCGCGATTCATGAAGGTGTGGACGGTATCGCCGTAGGTTTGAATACTCGCACAATCATAGACGCCATGAGCATCCTCCAGGGCCGCCGGTTCGGTCACGCCTTTGGCGCCGCGCTCTACGGCTTTGCGATACGATTCGCGGACATCGTCGACTTCAATGGCAATATCCATGACACCGTCGCCATGTTTGGCCAGTCGATAATTTTGCGGGTGCTTGTCGGTCAATGAGGAGACGAGAACAAACGTGATCGTGCCTTGGCGCAATACATACGCCGCCTCGTGTTTCACTTTCGTTTCGAGGCCGGCGTAGCCAACGATGTCAAATCCGAAAGCATCGCGATAAAAATACGCGGACTGCCGGGCGTTGCCGACGAAAAAACGCAAGTGATCGATCTTGCGAAGTGGAAAGTCGTCTTTGCTCACGATGGTCAACCTCGATGAATTCGTGCTATGTCTATCCTACCTTGATGCCGAGCCGATCAACAAGCTTGGTCAGTTCCTGGCGCAGGAACGGAAACGACGGCGCGATAAACAGCGTGTCCTGCATATGGTCGTAGTCGTAATCCTGTTTGATCACGTCGTCGGTCACAAACGGCCGGCGGTTCACATCGCTGGATTGCAGCGAGCGCGGAATCTCGCCAATGGACGACAAAATGCCGGCCCCGAAGATCTTGGTTTCACCAGCTTCTTCGATCAGACCAAACTCGATGCTGAACCAACTGAAGCGTTTGAGCGCCTGCACGTATTCATCACGGTCGGTGGACGACGCGGCTCGAGCGATCAGCACCAGCATCTCGGCATAATCGCGGTTCATCAGCGGCGGTACATGGCCCAGGCAGTCATGAATCATGTCCGGTTCCGGGGTAAATTCCGGGTGCGAGCCATGGCGAATGAACTGCGTGACCGGAAAGCCGCGGTGAGCGATGTATTCGTAAAAGGTGCGATAGGGCAATGCCCCTTCGGCCGGGACCAGGTGGATGTTGGTGACCGGGCCAAGCCGTTCGCTAATCGTTCGCAGTTGAGGAATCTCGGTCTGATTGATGTCTAGCTCGTGTTTGGCTTTCAAATAAATGTCGCAAGCGTATTTCTTGTGCAGTTCATCCAGCTTCGGACTGACGTGCTTCCAGACCCGCGTCTCCTCGTCGTTGTAATCAATGAACGGCGTACCTCTTTCTTTCAGCCGGTAGTGGCGACAGCGATGAAACAACTCCTCACGGCGGCGAACATACCTTTCATCGTTGACTCCGGGATGGACGGGCTCCAATGTCAACGTGTCAACATCGTCCGGGTTGACCAGCGCCCCGGCCTTGACCTCTTTTCCATGTTCCCGCAATGGCGCGTCATCCTTCATGCTGATCCTCGTGGGAGCCAGTCCAGGGTAGGTACAAGCTGTATTTTATGCCTTGACGTGACAAAACGCAACGACCCCGGCACGACGAGAAGTCGGCCGGGGTCGCTGACGAAAGTGTGAGTCGGACTTTCGATTAGTAGGGCTGTTCGACGCTCACAACGGTGGTGTTGATACCGTTGAACGCGCCGCCCGTCTTCGGCATCGCCTTCGGAGCTTCGGCCGGCGTACCCGCCGGGACCGGTGCCGCAGCGGGAATGCCAGCCGCGCCGCAGCCGCCGCCACAACCCGTGTTGCAACCAGTGTTGCAGCCCGTGTTGCAACCGCTGTCGCAGCTATTGCGCGAGAAGCGACCACGCAATTGGCCTAAGAAGTTGCCACGGCAACCATCGTTGCAGCTATCGCATGAGTTGCAGCTATGGGTAACCGGACGGCAACGGCTATGGCAAGAGTCGTTGCAAGCATTGTGCGTGCGGCAACCCGTGTTGCAACCAGTGTTGCAGCCGGTGTTGCAACCGGTGTTGCAGCTGCTGCCGCAATTGTCATTGCGACGGAAGCGGGAGAAGAAGCTCTGACGACCGCAACCATTGTCACAGGCATTGTTGCAGGTCGGCGCACAGCTTTGGACCGGCGCACAGCAGGTCGGGCGGACGTGACAGGAATTGTGGCGCTCGTGATGGCACGAGTTGCCGCAATTGGATGTGCCGCAACCGGAGTCGCAGCCGCAGTTGTTGTTACCGCGGGAGAAACGGCCCCGCAAGCCGGCAAACCAACTCTGACGGCCGGAGCCGCAGGAGTTGTCGCACGAAGAAGAACAGCCGCCGCCACAACACGACCCGGTGGAAACCACCGGAGCGGCTGCGACTGGGGCGGCCGGGACGGGATCAGCACCCGCCATCCAAGCCGACGTCAGCAACAGGTACGCTGCATTCACGAGTAGAATCCTCCTGGGATCGCGTTGGCGTGAGGCCGCAAGTGCCGACCGGCTCTACCTGAGCGGAAGGGTCGGACCGTGCTATCCCGGACAACTAGGGTTGGGACAATCCACGCTGGGCGGCTAACGACGTTCGCCGCAGCCCAGCGTGAATCTTTCCTTCACTTCGACCATTCTTCAACAGGACTGTGAATAGGCCAAATGGTCAACACGGGGAATTAACGGAATCTGGTCGCGTCACGCAGGATGGTCGCCGGGTGCGGCAGATTGCTGATCCGCCGATGATTCACGTCACAACGGTTAGGAAAAACACCGTCGCCCCGGAGCGTGCCGGGGCGACTGCAAAACCGACGTGATGGTCACTGACCGACGATATTGACTTCGGAAACTGCGAATACCGCACTTTGTGCTAACGTACCGCCCGTGGTCAGCTCGCCACGGATGCTGACGGTCATACGGTCTCGGAGACTATTTGCGTAAGGCTCAATTCCCTTGAGCGTCACTTCGCTGACCTTCAGATCGTCGTTGCCCAGACCGACGTGTCGCAATCGCCAGATATTCGCGCTGGCGTCGTATCGTAATGAGCCAACGATCGTTCGTGTCTCATGACTGACTTCGCCATTGTTTGTTCGGGAGTCTTCGATCGGAGCCTTGGCGACTTCCCGTGACGGAACTGAAGTCGCGATGGGCGGCAGCGTGCCGGTGCCGGGTTGCTGCACAATGATCGGCGTGCGTTCGCAGGACTGGCAATATACCGGCTTGCTCGGCGCAGGATGGCACGGGGTCGATGTCGGTTGGCTGGGTTGGCACACGGGCTGCTCACACGTGCTACACGAAGTTCCACAGGTGCATTTGCCGCAGCGGTTGTATCCGAACAGACGCCGCAGCTGTCCGCATTGACAGGACTCGCAATTGGATTGGTTGGAACAGCTCCGCCATTGGTCTTGAAGCGTGGGCGTGCGAGGGCAGTTGTTTTCGCAAGTCTGTGTACAACTCGGCTGGCAACGCGGCCGGCTCCACCGCTCCTGCCAACGCTGCATGAGTGTCGGCGTCGGCGGGCAGCAAGCGTTGTTGCCGGTATTGCAATTCGATTCACAATTCTGGCTGCAAGACCCGGAACCCCAACGCTGAAACAAGTGTGGCGTCCTGCGGCAGGACGACTCGCACGATGATTGGCAGGCGTTGCCACATGTGGAAGTTCCACAATTAGTTTGCGTTGTGCCACAGCACGATGGCATGCACGTCTGACAGCCCGACGCAACCAGGCCGGTCAAACCCATGAGCGACGCCACAAGGTACTTCATCGTGCGATCCTCGCAACACGGCCCGTCGGTTTACGCCGGATGGGCCGCTTAAGTGAAGCTAAGCGGTAGCACACGTCGTATCGGAAAGCCGGCCCCCGCATGACCTGCAAATAGCGGCCAACCGGCACGCCGAGCGCCTTAAACTTAATGGTCGTTCCAGTCGTGGCAAATTGGCCGGTTGTACGGGTGGTGACGGTTGGGAAACATCTTAAGGTGTCAGGATCCAAAGACGCCCGTGACACCTTGATTGGAGAGGCGGACCTACAAGATGCCCGGCGTGGCCACCTTGATACCCTTGAGGGCCATCTTGAGGGCTTCCGGATTTGGTGCGGCTTCGATTGCGGTCTCTTTTGAGACAAGGCCCGATTCGCACAGGCGTCGGAGACTTTCCGTAAAGTCCAACATGCCTTCGAGGAAACCGATGCGGATAGCGTCGGAGATTTTCTTGTCTTCCGACTTGAGGATCAGGTCGCGAATCGTCGGATTGACGATCATAATCTCGTTGGTCGGCACGCGCTGCACGCCGGGCTTGATGCTTGGAATGAGCTTTTGCGCGACCACGCTCTTGAGATTGAACGCAAGCGCTTGCCGAATGGCCGGGTGCATGTTGGCCGGGAACAAGTCGAGAATACGGCCAAGGGTGCTCGCAGCAGTCGAGGCGTGAATGGTGCCGAACACCAGATGCCCGGTTTCCGCCGCGTGAATGCCGGCCTCAAACGTATCACGGTCGCGCATTTCGCCGACGAGGATGATGTCCGGGTCTTCGCGGACGGCATGTTTCAGGGCGACGTGCCAATCGACCACGTCGATGCCGACTTCGCGCTGATTGATATACGATTTCTTGTCTTTGAACAGGTACTCGATCGGGTCTTCAATCGTGAGGATGTGCAGCGCCTCGCGCTCGTTGATAAAGTCGAGCATCGACGCGATGGTCGTGGACTTCCCCGAACCAGTCACCCCGGCAAGGATCACCATGCCCTGGTCAAAGTGGCAGAGTTTCTCAATTGAATCGGGCAGATAGAGATTCTCGAACGTCGGGATCTTGTTGCTGACGCGCCTGGCCACCAGGCCCATGTAACCGCGCTGCTTGAGAATGTTGACACGAAAGCGGCACTCATCTTCGCCGATCACATGGGCAAAATCCGCCCCGCCGTCGTCATCCAACTGCTTGCGCGCCTTCGGCGACATGATGTCGAGGAGGTATTCCTTCATCAATTCATCGTTGATCGGCGGAGCGTCCATGCGGCGAATCACGTTCTTCAACCGCATCATCGGTGGCTGACCGGTCTTGAGATGCAAGTCGGACGCTTCGTGCTTCATCACCGTGCGGAACAGGACATTGACCTTCGGCTCCCGCCCTTCCGCCCGAAACGGCGGCGTGTCAGATAAGGCGCGATAATCTCTGTCCTCTTGGCTCGACATTAACAACCACTCCCCGACAAGAACGATGAAGCGGCCCGGCAACGCCGATCCGCAACCCTCATGCTAACATGCCAGCGGCGAGACGGCATCCCGTGTCGCTACTTCCGGCGTTGTTTGTAGATTTCGCTGGCTTTCATCAGGATTTGCTGTTCGCGCGTCGTCAGGCTGGCCTGGCCATACCGAGCCACCTTTTCCAGAACCGCGTCGAGTTGTGCTTCGAGTTGCTCAGCGTCTTCGTACTGTTCATTGGCCAGTTGCGTATCCGATTCGGCTGGTTCGCGATAGACACGGAGGCGCGGGCGCATCAGCCGGCGGGGCTTCATGCTCATGCGCGACGGCCACCAGTTCAGCACCCGCCAGTGAAAGCGAAAATAGAGATAGCCGAACAAGGCACCGCCAAGGTGGGCGGCGAAGGCGATGTGTGAGCCATTCGGAGCGCCCAACATCCTGAAGATGTCCAGCGCGACGTACAAGGACACCAGGAGCAAAGCCGGCACAGGAATAATCATCATGAACAACATCGTCCGCGTCGGGTAGTGCAGCGCGAACAACACCATCATGGCCGTGATGGCTCCCGAGGCACCCACGGCACTCTGCACCTGCTGCGGGTGAGCGGCATACTCATACCCGACGAATGCCAAACTGGAGAACAGGGCGGCCGCCAGGTAAGTGGCAAGAAACTCTTTCGGTCCGTAGATCTCTTCGACTTCGCTGCCGAACCACCACAGTACCAGCATGTTCATGACCACATGCCAGACATCGTGCTCGCTGTGCAGGAATGCGCAGGTGAGTAGGCGCCAGACTTCGCCCCGAATGACTCGGTCGGGCTTGAGTGAAAACAGCTCAGTGAGTTGACTAACTCCGAATGGACCACGCGTCGTCATTTGCACAACGAACACGAAGACGTTGATGGCGATCAACCAATGGCAAACGCGATGCGGGCTGACCCAGCGCGTGAACGTGCTGGCGTCGTTTCGGTTATAATCGCGGTCGTAAATGCCCATCGGCCCGGTCCCGGCGTCCTGTGTACGTTCTAACACACTTGGCTCGGCTTCGGGAAGGGGCAAATGGCTCTAATAACTGGCTTGGCAAAAATGTGAGCGATCTGCTCGCAGCCACGATGGCCAGTCATACAATCGCTTTGTTCGATTTGCCGGGCCGCGAAGGTGGCCCGGTTCGGCTCGCACGAGCAGTTGCCATGACAACCGAAATCGCCACCGCGCCGGCACCGCCGGTCTCGTTGGCACCTCCTGATCTGTCCCGCATCGCCCAGGATCTGCAAATCCGAAAGGCGCAGGTCGAACAAGTGGTGCAGTTGCTCGATGAGGGCAACGCTGTCCCGTTCATCATCCGCTACCGCAAGGAACGCACCGGTGGCTTGAACGAGTCGGCAGTGCGACTGATTCACGACCGCGTGCAACAACTGCGCAATTTCGCCGATCGCAAACAGAATATTCTCAAGAGCATCGAAACACAGGGCAAGCTGACGGATGGCCTCCGCGAGGCCATTGTCGCTGCCGACTTCCCGCGCCGGCTCGAAGACCTGTACCTGCCTTACAAGCCGAAGAAGAAGTCGTTGGCCGGCGAAGCCCGCGATCGCGGGCTGGAGCCATTCGCCCAGGCGATTTGGGGCAACGACCCCGTGGCTGCCAAGCTCGACGAAGTGTTGCCGGGCATGGTGAACCCCGAGAAGCAAATCAACACCACCGAAGAGGTGTTGCTCGGCACGAAGAACATTCTCATTGAGATGATCGCTGAGATAGCCGACATGCGCGGGGCCATTCGCCGTTGCCTCTGGGACATCGCAACGCTCACGGCCAGTAGGAACGAAAAGTTGCCCGAGAGTAAAGGCTCGGAATACAAGGACTACTTCAAATATTCGGAGCCTGCCAATCACGTGCCCGCGCATCGGATCCTGGCATTGAACCGTGGCGAACGTGAGAACATTTTGACGATTCGCTTCGAGTACGATCACGCCATCGTCCGCCAGGTGGCTTTGAGTCATTTGCCAAACTGGGCCGAGCACCCGCATAAGGAGTTGTTGGAATCGTGCGTCGATGAGTCGCTGGCCAAGACCGTGTTGCCAGCGCTGGAGCGCGAGATTCGCCGGGAATTGACCGAAGTCGCGCAGCACCATGCCGTCGAAGTATTTGCACGCAATCTGCGCGGTCTGCTGATGCAGCCGCCGTTGCGTGGCAAGCGCGTGCTGGCCATCGATCCTGGTTTTCGTCCCGGATGTCGTATTTGCGCTTTGGATGAAAACGGCACACCGCTCGAAGACGGCATCATGTACCCGCACATGCCGCAGAAGCAGCGTGGCGAAGGTCGCTTGGTCTTAGAGAAATTCATCCGCAAGCATCAGCCGCATGTGATCGCCATCGGCAATGGCAGTGCCTGCCGCGAAACCGAAGAACTGGTCGCCGAGGTGATCCAGATTTGCGATAAACGCCGCCGGGGCGAGCCAGTGCCGGAAGAAAATGATCCGAAGCCAGTCGCAGTTGCACAGCCTGAAAAACCAAAAGATGCCATCGTAGTGACCGCGCCCGAAGGGGTCGTCTTCACGGCAGCGGAAGTCATTTCTGAACCGCCCGCGACCGAGACGACTGTCGTCACCTTCACCGCAGCGGAAGCGGTACCCGAGATAACACCAGCCGAGACGACAGAAAAGGCGGAAACGCCCGTTGAAGCGCCGGCTGTTGAAGCTGTTGCCGCCGCACCCGCGACACCGCCTCCTGCTCCGTCGCAAATTGAAACGTTGAAGGCCGAGTTGGCGGATTTGCCGCATGGGCCGGAAGAACTGGTTTACGTCATTGTCAACGAGGCCGGGGCAAGCGACTATTCAGCAAGCGCGGTCGGCCGCGAGGAGTTCCCGTCGGCCGACACGGCGCTGCGTGGGACCATTTCCATCGGCCGGCGGCTGCAAGACCCGCTGGGCGAATTGGTGAAGATCGATCCGCAGCACGTCGGCGTCGGTTTGTATCAACACGATGTCCACGGCAAGCACCTCAAAGGCGCGCTAGAAGCCGTAGTCGAGTCGTGCGTCAATCACGTGGGGGTGGACCTCAACACAGCCAGCGTGCCGTTGCTTCGTCATGTTGCCGGGTTCAATCAAGTGGTGGCCCGCGAAGTCGTTGAGCATCGGCAAAAGAACGGGCCGTTCAAGTCGCTGGATCAGTTAATCGCGATTCCATCGATTGGCCAAGACCGCTACACACAGGCTGCCGGGTTTCTCAAGATCAGCGATGGCGATGAGCCACTCGATGTCACGGTCATGCATCCGGAACATTATGAATTGGCGCGCAAGATTCTCGAAGAGGTGGGTTTCGCGCCGGCCGACTTGCGTGACAAAGACAAGCTGAACGAGTTCCGCGACAAGCTGGCTCCTGTCCGACCGCCGGAGCTGGCGCAAAGGCACGGCGTCATTGAGCCGCTGATCTGGGAGACGCTGGACGCGCTGACGCAACCCGGA
>JANLTA010000452.1:0-4931 GCA_031362705.1 Gemmataceae bacterium
CCACGGAGTTCAGTTATGGCATTCCGCAATTGCTCAAACAGATGAACACGGGAATGACCAATGCCAACGGCCCGGTCAGTCGTTTCGCGAAGCCTGGTCGCGACCGTGTGGACGTGATCAACGACCTTTATCTCACCGCGTTGGGTCGGTCGCCAAGTTCCAGCGAGTTGGACCGCCTCGACAAGTTCGCCGAGGGTCGCGACAAGAACAAGCTTTACCAAGACATCTTCTGGGCCTTGCTCAACAGCGCGGAATTCGTCTCGAATCACTAATCACCTCCCTCGCCCCTTGCGGGAGAGGGCCGGGGTGAGGGGTAAGCTATCGGAGTCTGACCATGCTCTCCCGACGCGAATTCATGACGCTCTCGACTGCCGGTGTAGCCAGCGCGTGTGCCTCGCCGTGGTTCAACTTGTTGGCCAATCGAGCGCGTGCGGCGACCGATGCCGGCGTCAAACACAAGTCTTGTATTCTCCTATGGATGATCGGCGGACCGGCCCAGTCGCACACGTTTGATCTCAAGGAACACGGCGATTATAAGTCCATCGCCACCACCGCATCGGATGTTCGCATCAGCGAGCATTTGCCGATGGTCGCCCAACAGGCCAAACACCTGGCCCTGCTTCGCGGCATGAAGACCGTTGACGCCAATCACCGGTCGGCGCGCTACCTCATGCACACCGGTTTCCGCCAGGGTTCCGGCGGTGGTGTGGCTCATCCGAGCATCGGTGCCGTGGTCGCCGCAGAAGTCGGCAAACCGGAGTTCGAGTTGCCTAATTTCGTCGCCGTTGGCAGCACACAAGGCCCAGGTTATCTCGGGCCGAAGTATTCCCCACTGATCGTCGGCGATCTCGACAAGGGTCTGCCCGATTTAAGACCGTACACCAATAACGAAGATATGGACGCCCGCGCCTCATTGGTCGATGAGCTTGATAAGGCGTTTCTGGAAGATTATCAGGCCCATTCGACCCGTTCGCATCAGGCCAACTTTCAGAAGGCGCTGGAGCTGATGCGGTCAGGCAAGACGCAGGCATTCGAGTTAAATCGCGAATCGGACAAGGTCCGCGACAAATATGGCCGCAATCAGTTTGGTCAGGGTTGCCTGTTAGCCCGTCGGCTCGTTGAGCAAGGCGTGCCGTTCGTGGAAGTCGCGCTGAACGGCTGGGACACACATCAGAACGCACCACAGAAAATCAAATCGCTGTCATCGACATTGGACCCGGCAATGTCAACGCTCATCGAAGAACTGCACGAACGCGGCCGGCTCGACGACACGCTCATCATCTGGATGGGCGAGTTTGGCCGGAACCCGAAGAACGGCAGCCAGCACTATGCCCGCGCGTGGACCACGGTGCTGGCGGGCGGCGGGGTTAAAGGCGGCCGGGTCGTCGGCAACACGGGCAAGACCGGCGAGGATGTTACCGACCGGCCGATCAGCCCCGGCGACTTCTTTGCCACGGTATGCCAGTCGCTTGGAATCGATCACAAAGCCAGCTTCACCGGTCGCGGCGGCCGACCGATGCCGAAGGTCGAAAAAGACAGCACGCCGGTGAAAGAACTGTTTACGTGACGAACACCTCTAGGATGCGTCGCTGACGAGCGATTGGTGCAACATCTTGTGAAACTGGTACACACCGGCTTCCCGCTTGACGCTATACCGGCCGGTGTCATAACTCCGACTATGTAAACCGCGTTGGACCTCGGCGCAAATCTCCATGTCTTCGAGTTGCACCTGGTCGGCGACTTCGATGCTCTGACGAATGAACTCGGGCGATTGTTCAGCGAAATAGAAATCAAAGATCACTCGGCAACGATCCGGTCCAAGCGGCAGTACTACGTTGGTATCCATGACGCCCTGGTACACGTTGGCCATGAAGTTGGGATAGATCCACCAGTATTGAGCGACCGTCCCGGTGCGGACCGCACCTTCGGGCGCATTCTTTGCTGGCACAATGGGACTGATTTGCACGCTCCCGTGTTCGTGCAACTCCGTGCGATACTCAGTGTAATCGAGAACGCCGGCTAAGCCCGGATGTACCGAGTTGACGTGGTAGCCGCCGTCCAAGTAGTTATCGACGTAGGCCTTCCAGTTGCAACCGACTTCGTATTCCTTGCGTGCCGCCCAGCGCAACGTTGAGATGTCGTTGCATTGCGTCGGAAGTGGCATTAAGTAGTCCTGCAATGCCATCGCCGGCTTTCCAGGATGCACCCACACTGTCGGTCCCCACGTATCGACGGCCAGTGGGATCAACCCATTCTCTTCGCGCGGAAAGTCGCACACGCCGTCGAACTCCGGCAGTCCGCGCAGGCGGCCGTGAAGGTCATAAGTCCACCCATGATAACGACAGCGCAGCCGATCCACCGTGCCACACGCCCCCGGCAACACCACCGCCGCCCGATGCCGGCAGACATTGTGAAACGCACGCAACGTGCCTTCCTCGTCACGTAACACGACGATGGGTTCACCGGCGACGTCGGCCGTGGCAAAGTCGCCTGGTTTGATTAACTGATCGGTTCGCGCAATGGCTTGCCAACCCGCAAACACCGTGCGGCGTTCCAACGCGGCTAACTCTGAGTCAAAGTACCACGCTGCCGGGATGGTACGGGCGCTGGCCAGCGGCAGAGTCGAGTTGAATTGTGAAAGCAGTTTTTTAATCTCGGTCGCCATTGGGACCCTCTCAAGCTAAAGCCGAACGCAGGCAAGGCAAATGCCAACTGTTCTATTCGATACTCTAGGCAAGCTCCGATAGGATAGGCACTGGCATGTTCACCTTCTTCGATCACACCGCCGACCTTGGCATTCGTATGGAGGCGGCAACGCTGAACGATCTTTTCGCCGATGCCGGGCGGGCAGTGACGGCGATGTTGCTTGACGATTCAGCAACTGTTGCCCCGACAATCACCGAGATCATTGCGGTTGCGGGTAACGAAGTCGACTATCTGCTTTTCGACTGGCTTCGCGAATTGTTAATGCGTTTCGAAACGCGAAAGATGCTGTATTGTCAGTTCAATGTTGTGGTGACAGAGACAGGGCTGACGGCCACCGTGGCAGGCGAACCTCTCGATCCTGGCCGGCATCCGTTGGGACACGAAGTGAAGGCGATCACTTATCACGGGCTGTCCGTCGGGCAAACCGCCGACGGCTGGGTTGCTGAAGTGATCGTGGATATTTGAGAAACACATATGAACAAAGCACCATTCAATGGACCACTCGAACCTGTCGGCGATTGCTGCTACCGCATTCCAAAGAGATATCGGGCCGATATGCGCGTGGATGGGTTGATCTTTGCCAGCGAGAAGCTAATTGGCGCGATTCGCCATGATCAGGCGGCGGAGCAGGTTGCCAATGTTGCCACGTTGCCGGGGATTCAGAAGGCCAGCTTGGCCATGCCGGATATTCACTGGGGTTACGGCTTCTGCATTGGCGGCGTCTGCGCGACCGATCCGGCCGAGGGCGGCGTCATCTCGCCAGGCGGCGTGGGTTACGACATCAACTGCGGCGTGCGGCTGTTGAAAACGAATTTGTATTACCGTGATGTGAAAACGCACCTGGAACCGCTTGTCGAGGCACTCTTCAAAGCTGTGCCCACCGGCGTTGGCAAGACTGGCAAGTACAAATTCAACAACAAAGAACTGCGCCGGCTCATGGGCGAAGGCGTGAGCTACGTCTTGGGGCGTAGCTTGGGATTGTCCGCCGATATTGGCCACATCGAGGCCGAGGGCCGGATTGATGGCGCTGACCCGGATGCCGTTAGCGATCATGCCGTGGCTCGAGGCGCGGAACAGTGCGGAACGCTCGGATCAGGTAACCACTTTTTGGAAGTGCAAGTTGTTGATTACATCGCCGACGCGGAAGTTGCCAAGTCATTCGGCTTGGAGAAAGATCAGGTCTGCGTGATGATCCACTCTGGCTCGCGTGGCCTGGGTTACCAGGTTTGCGACGATGCCCTCGCGGCTTTGCGGAAGGTCCCGGAAAAGTACGGAATCGCATTACCGGATCGACAGTTGGCCTGCGCGCCGTGCGACAGCGTCGAGGGCAAGAATTACCTGGCTGCGATGCGCGCGGCCGCGAACTTCGGCTTCTGCAATCGGCAACTCCTCATGCACCAGACGCGAGAAGTGTTTACTGACGTATTCGGTGAATCGGTCGAGAGTCTACAAATGTCGTTGCTGTACGATGTGGCTCACAACATTGCCAAGCTTGAAAAGCACGACGTGGACGGCGTGCAAAAGAAAGTTTGGGTGCACCGCAAGGGAGCGACGAGGGCGTTCCCTGCCGGCCATCCGGAGATCCCGGAAGCCTATCGTTCTGTGGGCCAACCGGTCATCATCCCCGGCGACATGGGCCGTGCGAGTTGGATTCTCGTCGGGCAGCCCGGAAGCATGGAAAAGACCTTTGGCACGACCTGCCACGGTGCGGGCCGGGCCATGAGCCGCACCGCTGCATTGAAGGATGCGCATGGCCGGCGCATCGATCGCGAGTTGCTCAGCCGTGGCGTGGTTGCCCGCGCTCAAAGCCTCAAAGGCCTGGCGGAAGAACAACCCAGAGCGTACAAGGATGTCGATGACGTGGTGGACGTGGTTCACCGGGCCGGGCTGTCAAAAAAGGTGGCGCGTATGCGGCCGATCGGGGTGATTAAAGGTTAGCCCAAGTCTTCAAACAGTTGCGACAACTTCATGATGAATCCCGGCAGGATGTCGGGAATCGTCAGTTCATCGCCATTGTGGAGCACTTGTTGGATTTCATTCTGACGGAAGACAGTTGCGGCAGCCACTTCGGGGTCAATGACGATAACGACATTGACTCCAACATTTAAGTACTCAGCTACTTTCGTCAAAATGCCTGACCAGCGATCCGTTGGGGAACGAACCTCGACAACTAACTCGGGCGGCTCATCGCAAACGTCGGCGACGGGTTGTCCCTTCGGTGATCG
>JANLTA010000465.1:0-4530 GCA_031362705.1 Gemmataceae bacterium
GCACCCATGGAGCAGCCTCTTCGTGAAACCGGCTTTCGCCGTCAGTATAGGAGCGTGTGGAATTGCAACAAGCAGACGGGTATCTGAAAAAGAAAGCCGAAGGTAGTCCGACTCGCATGCGCGTTGCGCCCGGTCGGATTCTACCTTCGGCTTACCCTCAAAGTCGCCGAGGACTCGTACTCGACTGGGCTGAGGGTTGACAAGCGATCGCGGAACCGCCTATCGGTTCTGGCGTTTGGAACGACGAAAAACGCCTCCGCCGTTTCGGCTTGGGCGTACCCAAGCTCCGCGCGGCGGATTTGAACCACGGACTCACCCCGTCGTCCACGGGATGCAACGCGTATGGCAAGGCTCGTGCCACGCGCGGAATGCCAGCCAACGATCATGCAAATCGTTCACAGGCAATGATTAACGGCGAATTGGCGAATGTCGGGTCGAACCGGCGACGTGTCGGACATTCCGACACAACTGTCGGATTTCACGACGTGGGAGATTGGTGGGCGTTCACGATGAGCGTACCATGACTCTCATCATCATAGGGAAGAAAGTCTGTGGCAGCAACTCCGTTAGCTCCGACGAAACCAAAATCGAAGCCGCGCGATGAAGTGCGGCTTTTGCCGCCGTATCACGTCATCTTGCTGAACGACGACGATCACTCCTTCGACTTTGTCATCAACGTCCTGCGCAAAGTGTTCGGCTTCGAGCTGGAACGGGCGGTGCAGTTCACGATTGAGGCACATACCAAGGGCCGAGCTGTCGTGTGGACGGGGCCGAAAGAAGTCGCCGAGTTCAAGGTCGAGCAAGTTCAGACGTTGCACGAAATTCGCGAGCGTGACAGAGCCAAGTTAGGCCCCGTCGATTGCATTATTGAACCCGCACCGACATAGACCTTGGTTTTTCCCCTCCCTCGAAGGGAGGGGGAAGGGAGGGATTTAAATCATGCATGTCCCGGGTGCAAATCGCATGGCGGAAATCTTGACGACGCACAAAGATCAAATGAACGAAGAGACAATCCTCAAAAACAATCCCTCCCCTGCCCCTCCCTTCAAGGGAGGGGAATAAGAAAATGTCCCCAACCGAAGCGCTACCCATTGGTGTGTGCAGTTGGTCGCTGCAAGTGACCAGCATTCCCGAGTTGACGGGATTCCTGCGCCGATTGGGTTTGACTCACGTACAGATTGCATGCGGTGATCCACATCATGCGTCGTGGGTGGAAGGCGATGCGATGCCGGCGGCGGCGAAAGCGGCCGGCTTCCACATGACCGGCGCGATGCTCGGGTTTGTCGGCGAAGACTACACCACGCCGGAGACCATTAAGCACACCGGCGGCTTCGGCCCAGCGCAGTTGCGAGCTGAACGCATGGAGCAATTTCGCTGGGGTCTGGCACGCACGCATCAGTTGGGACTGGGCGACCTGTCGTTTCATGCCGGTTTCATTCCGGCATTGCGTGCCACTGATCGCAAACCATTTCTGGATACGCTGACGACAGTCGGCACCTTGGCCAGCGATGCTGGAATCGTCATTGGCTTTGAGACGGGCCAGGAAACCGCCGACCTGCTCAAGATCACGCTTGATGAACTGAAGTGCGCCAATCTAAAGATCAACTTCGACCCGGCCAAC
Source organism: Gemmataceae bacterium (assembly GCA_031362705.1). Taxonomy (GTDB): domain Bacteria; phylum Planctomycetota; class Planctomycetia; order Gemmatales; family Gemmataceae; genus JAIBBI01. The sequence goes on from JANLTA010000465.1 coordinate 1,622, forward strand.
ATGCTGCTGTATGACATGGGCGACCCGTTGCGGGCCGTCGAGCTGCTGGCACCGCACATCCGTCGCGTGCATGTCAAGGATGCCAAGCGACCAACGAAGCGCGGCCAATGGGGCGAAGAAGTGCCGTTGGGCCAGGGCCAGGTCAACATACCCGCATTCGTACAGACACTGTGGCAAGCGGGCTACCGTGGCCCGCTGTGCATTGAGCGCGAAGTTGGCAATCAGGAACAGCGCTTCGCCGACATCGCGGAGGGGGTGAAGACGCTTCAAGCCGCGATTCAAGCCATCACGCCTTAAACCGGACTCAGCATATGCCGTAGCGACAGCTTCATCTTGCGTGGGCCGTTGCATTCGAACCAAGGGTGGACGGGGATGGCCGCGGGGTTCGGGCGGAATGACATGCCTTTGTAGGCTTTGCAGCATGGGCAATCTTCAAACGTCAGCCGTGCGGGTGGTTCCCAAGTGCATGCCAGGCTGAAATGTTCATTGAGATAGCGGTTGCGCGAGCGGTCGAAGAAGAAGTCCTCGGGATAGGTCGCGCCGGGCCGGGCGGTTTCCCGGTCGATGATGCCGGCGTACACACCTGACTCAATCACGATTTCCGAACAGATGTAGCCGTTTTGCGGGCCACGTGGCTTACCCATGAACTGTGTTCGTACCGGTCCACGAGGCCGAAACGGCGTGATCTGCAGGCCGAGTCGCAGGAGCGCGAAGTTCTTGCCGTTTTCGCTAATGGCGAATTTCGTCAACAGGCACGACTGTTCTTCGGTGATCGGACATTTGCGACGCCGGACCCACACACGGCCACGGTTGCAATGGTGGAACTTGAGCCGCTCGGCCAGCGAACAGACGTAAACAATCGACGAGTCATCCGGCCCCGCTTCGATGATTCCGAACGTGTCGTCGGGCATGCGCACGATCATCCCGGAATGGTCCGGGCCGCCGGACAGCGCTACTTTGTAGCCAACACCCCAAAGAATGCTGCCTTCGTAGCTGTAGCAAACGATGTCGCCGGCTTGCGGATGGTATGGCGTGGAAGGTCCGCGCAATTCGTAATCGAGGCAGTAGGCCGGTTGCCAGATGTCGCCCACCGGCGCGGCCGCCACGCAAGCCCAGGCAATCAACACGGTGCAAAGTCGGCGCATGGTGGTCCCAAACTCACATGAGATCGTCTCAAGGTGAGTATCGCCGGGAGAACTATTCGACTTCAATCCGAAGTGTGAGTCGGTTCGGGGAGGAAGAAGCTGCTAACGACGCCGACGGTTGTGACGGTGAGGGCCACACCGGCAGCAACCACCGCGAACCTTTGCGGTCCGGTCGTGCCGGGAATGAAGTTTGGCGCGGCCAACAGATTGGTGACGGCCGCGAAGCCGGATCCGATCATGCGTCCACCAATGTTGGCCGCGAAGCTCTCGCCGGTTCCACGAAGATGCACGGGATACGCCAGCGGCAGATAGTTGCCCCAGAAGCTGAATTGCGCCACCGTGAGCAACCCGGCAATGAACACGCCGAGCGACACGGTGGCGATGGGCAACGTGCCGAGTCGCAGCGACGACAGGTCAATTGTTGTGAACTGACGATTCTCCACCGTTAGGAAGAAATAAAAGACCAACGGCACCACGATCAGTGCGGGAATCTGAAAGATGCGCAACAGCCCGCGGCGGCTGACAATACGCACGGCAAGAATCGCCAAAAGGAAACGGCCGCACAATCCGCCGATCTCTTGCACCTTTGTATAGTCGGCGGCGGTCTTCTGTTCGATCTGCAACTTCTCCGGTCGCGGCTTGCCTTCGGTCTTGGCGGCGACATTAGCCAAACCCGGCACCATTTCGGGTATCTGTTGAATCGCTCCGAAGGCGACACCGTAGGCACATGCGAACATAATCGTCGTGACAATCGTGGTACGCAGATAGGCCGGAGTGAACAGTTCCAGAATGCTGGGCCGTTTCAATGTCCCGGCTTCCTTTTTCTCCTTCCACACCGGCGACTCGGGCAGGAAAGGTCGAATCAGGATGAGCGGCAGCGCGGGGATCAATCCCGACATCAGTGTGTATCGCCACGCTTCGTGCGCATGATTGTCGCCAATGCTGCCCCACCATGTGGCCGCCCAACCCGGCACAATGATGCCGGGTAAGTCTTTGGCAATGTCGTTGGCCAACGAGTTGGCCACGGCAACCAACAATCCGCCGAACGATGAGAATGCTTGCGTGTAGCCCAACACGCGCTCGCGCTGCTTCGGCTCCGGGAACAGCTCAGCCAGCCAGGCGATGGCGGCGACGAACTCGACACACACGCCGACGAACGTGGTGCAACGCAGCACCAGCAACATGGGCAGCGATGTGGCGAAGCCCGCGAGGAATGCGGATACGGAGTAGAGTAGAATGCTGCCAGTCAACACACGCCGGCGGCCAAGACGATCCGTGAGATAGCCGCCGAAGAGGCCGATGAGTCCGCCGGCCGCCGCCGGCACATAAAACATCAGCGAGCGCCACTGACTGACGAATTCGGCAAAGCCTGGATCGGTCGGCTTCATGCCACTCAGTTCGAGAATTGCTGGCCGCAAAATCAGCGGCAACATCAGCAACTCGTAAATATCAAACGCAAAGCCAATGGCCGCGATAGTGACGATGAGCCATTTGGTCAGCGGCGACACAGTGCGATCCATCACACACCCCGATAATCTTGTTTACGTTTCGCGTGGACTCACGCCCGGCCACGCCCTATGGCATAATATGTGAAACCCATCGCTTCCAACGTCTTCGGGTCGTATAAGTTGCGGCCATCGAAGATCACGCGGTCGCGCAGTTGCGATTTCAGTAACTCAAAATCCGGTTGGCGGAACTCCGGCCATTCGGTGACGACGACCAAGCCGTCGGCACCGGCCAGCGCATCGTAGGGCCGATCACAGT
>JANLTA010000531.1:0-2869 GCA_031362705.1 Gemmataceae bacterium
TTGCGGGCGGTGTTTGACAATGACCTGCAGAATTCGGATTTGGCGCATAACTGTGGTCCGCAGTTGGCGGCGGTCCTGGATTTCTTCAAGTTCACAAATGTCGACGAACGACCACCGCCGCTGACCGAAGCCCTCAAGAAGATCGTCCTCGACTTGAGCGCTTGGAGCGCTTGGTGGTTGAACAAGATACCGAATCAGGAGAAAGGACTGACACTTCGGGCGCTGATGATCACGGCGCGTGAATTGGCGTTGCGCCGATTAACGCTCAAAGCCAAAGGAGAGGTATTCACGAGCGCCGTCGGCGGCCTAAAGCCAGTTGTCGAAGCCATGCCTGAATTGCCATTTGTCGAAATGGAGCCGGAAGCCTTTTATCGCCTTTTGGTTATTGTCACTGATGCTCTGATCAACGCCATCGTGCATTCAACCGATCAGGTCGTATCCGTCAATTGGCTTGATCGACGACAAGTGCTGAAAATCGAAAATGCGATTGACGTCACGAAGCCGCAAAGGTCGCTCGACAAGGCTGTGACGACGATCAACCAGTGTCTCTCCATCGAGAGTCTACCGAAATTTGAACCGGAGGTTGAGTTGGGAATTCGAAACATCGCGACCGCTGCCAGCCGGTCAAGGATCGGGATACACTATCGATACGATGGCGTGGTGCCCAACAAGCGGCTGATCGTGCAGATTTTTCTGAGGCGATTATTGTCTCGTGAAGGGGCAGGATCATGAATGAAATGAGTGTGATGATCATAGATGATCAGGTTGGGGAGTCTTTCTGGAAGGGGATCATCCCAAAGCTCCATCGGTCTGGCCTTCAGGTGATCGGCCGCACACTCAATGATTTCGGCATCTCCAACATCGAATCGATGGCGGTCAAGGACTTGCGGGCGGATCTATACATCATCGACGTACTGAACCAAACCGACCTGGACGGCGTGCGCGGTGACGCCGTGGCCCATGCAATCAGGAGGTGCTTTCCTGGATCCATTCTTGTCATGGTGTCGGGGAATATCTTCGCCGCAGCACCGGGAGTCAAAGGCGCTAAGAAGATGCGAGATGGAAAACACGTTACCTATAAGAACAATTCCGCCGCGTCGGCCGTTGATTCAGCGGGCATTTACACCTGTCTCCCAAAGTTCCAACTCTTTCCCGACGATCCAGAAGAGTGCAATATGGCGACCGACGGCGTACCGCCCGAGCCTCACCATTACATGGTGCCGCGGATCAATAAAATCATCGGCAAAGAGCCATTGATCTCTCGTTTTGCCTACGACACCGTTCACCTCTTGCCATGCACATTCAATATTGCAAATGATGGCGAGTTGACTGCGACGCTGCTGGACATCACGGGCCCACCGTTGGTTAGGGACTTGGTTGATCAGTTTCTAGCAAAAACGGCGAACAAGGGGATTCAACGCCGAAGAGATGGAGGATTTCTGGCGTTTTCTCGTGGCGGCCAGGTCGGCTCCATCACCAATCGCACTGTGGAGTGTTTTCAGTCACTCATCGAGAAGTACAAGGATTCCAACGGAGGCAACCTTTTGGCGCCCCAGATATCAATTGAAACTAGGGAACTTGGCGGGAACAATTGGAAATCGTGTGCCATCAGTTTTGAAAGACCCATCGTTCAACTAGATTCAACTCCCAAGAAATTCAAGTTCGAGTATGTTCCGCCCGACAACGGCAGTGTTTCCAAAAAAACCCTCGCGAGCAACAAAACCAGCGATCCTTGGTCCTGGGAACTTCATAGGCTGTTGCCCGTACCCCATAAGCACATTGAAAGGGCTAGTGTTGAGTTTAAGATTGGAAATAAACTCGAGTTCAATCGTGTCTTGTGTCCGCGCCTGGAAATCTATTCACCAGTGGCTCAGACAACGGTTAATGCGAAAACCGGGGAAAGCAAACAGTGATAACGTTCGCAACCGGATCTCATTTGCTGCACACTTCGTCATATAACATCTGCATATGAGCGGCTAACATAACGACGACATAACCAATTACCATATAACACTTTACGGCGCTGCCGTTCCCCATGCCCCTCCCACAATCCCCCCTTGTGCGTCTTCGGTTTCCACTTCGGACCCGGACCACACAAGGAGTCGGAATCATGTTACTGCAACAGGCGACGAAGCGCGGGCGCACGTGGACGAACCGACGATTCAAGATCGCGAAGTGGAGGGATCGACTGCGGGTCGACCTACCGGCGATCAACAATGCGGCCGACCTTGACCAGGCGACGGCCGACGAAGTTTTTCATGCCTTGGCCCCCATTGTCGCCGAGGTGCAGCTCGCATTCGCTGACCAACTCGAATTCATTGATCGTGAAACGGCTCGCGACCTAGTTCAAATCACTGGCTTCGCCTTGTGCGCCATTGAGCGGCACTTTCAGAAACAGGGCAAGCCGCCGGGTGCCAGCCTCAGTCTCCTGCCCGGGATGCCGGGCTTTCTGCTGGAGTTAGCGCAGGTCGCGGAACACCCCGGTTATTTTGGCCACGGCTGCTACTGGTTCCGCAATCGCGAGGAGCCGATCACGTTTACGAACGATCCGCAGGAGTTGCTGTTCCTCAATGCTGTCGTCAACACCGGCGATCTTCATCGAGCGACCAACGATGGCCTCCGCAAGATCTGCGTCGGTGATGTCGACATTGCGACCGCACAGGCGGCTGAGATCTTGAAGCACGCTGCCCGCAACACCGAGGAAGTGCATGACTGGTTTTGCCGACTGATGGCCAAGTCGCCTGACGGCAGTGGCCGCAATCTGGAGCCGTTCTTCTTCATGACGAAACTGCGCGACAATCTCGTGGCCATCCGACTGGGAAACAAGACCATCAGCGGCCCCAATGCCGCCAACATGTGCGACCAGATG
>JANLTA010000542.1:0-9772 GCA_031362705.1 Gemmataceae bacterium
ATACCGTCTTGCCTCGATAGGTAAGAATATGTGCGAGAACGTCGCCCGTTCGGGATGGAACCCCGCCCGTGAAACCGCTCGTTGTAGAACGTCACCTCACGCCGAAACAGATTGATCGACGGTTGCATGAATGCCGCAATGCGGCAGAGAAAACGCGATGGCACGTCATCTGGCTGTTGACGCGGCCCGACACCACGTTGACCGCGCATTCGGCCGCTCGCCTCGTCGGCTTGTCACCGGCGTGGGCCGCCGAGATGGTCAAGCGCTGGAACCGACTCGGTCCGGACGGCTTGGTCGACGGCCAACGGGAGAACGGCGGTCAGCCCTTGCTGACGCTGCGGCAGCGCGGGCACTTGTTCACGCGTTGGCAAGAGCCGGCACCCGGCGGCGGCTTGTGGTCGGGGCCGAAGGTCGCGGCCTATGTCAAAGAACGCTGGGGCCATCGCATCAATCCCGCGACTGGGTGGAAGTGGCTGCGTCGGCTCGGCTTCACCATTCAAGTGCCGCGGCCGAGTCATCCGCGCACGGCCTCGCCGACCGAACGACGGGAGTGGAAAAAAAGCCCTGAAGCGGCGCGTGCGGGGCCTCCGTAAGAAACACCCGCGTCAAACGGTCGAGGTGTGGACCGAAGATGAAGCGCGGATGGGTTTGAAGCCGACCCGTCGGCGGGTGTGGGCGTTGCGCGGTGTGCGGCCGAAGTGCAACGGGCAGATGAAATACCAATGGTTGTACGTTTATGGGTTCGCAGAGCCGAAGACCGGACGCTTGTTCCATGTGTTCTTGCCCCGCGTCAAGACGGAGTTGATGAGCCAAGCGTTGAGCAAATTCGCTGCTCACGCCGACCCGAACAACAAGAAGATCATCGTGCTGGTGGTGGACAATGCCGGATGGCATACTGCCAAGTCCTTAGTGATCCCACCCCACGTCATTCTCCACCGCCTGCCGCCGTGCACACCCGAACTGCAACCGATTGAAACGCTGTGGCCCCTGCGGCGCGAATCGATGGCCAATCGCATCTTCCGTGACATCGGCCATCTGAAAAAAGTCTTGCGCCGCCGGTGCGATTATCTCGCCACCCACCCCGACCAAGTCCAAGGCCGAATCGGCTTCCTTTGGTGCCTGAAACTATGATTGTTAGAGATTAGGGCAAGACGGTATCAGACAATTGGCAGACCACCGCCTGGGCCAGAAAAGCCGCTGGCTTCGCCAGCCTGGGCAGCGAGTCGCGCGATGAACATGATGACTGACAAAACGAGCCTAGCAACGCTACATTACGTGATGCAGTTGGTGAGTTAAGTCGCGAAGGCACAACGAGTTACAGCGACGGATTGCTGAACTGTTGACGCCAATTGCAATTCCATCCACGCTGATCTACACTTGGTCGGAGGCCAATATCGCCACAGTTGAACCACCACGAAAGCAGAATCTTCGCCGATCGCGAAGGGCTGCCGCACGTGGCAACTTGAAGCTGCAATGCCGCAAAGGTGCGCTCGGCCTCGGACCCAACCTCGCTGCCAGTGTTCTCGACGTGTCCGATAGCGGCGCGCGTCTGGTCCTTACGCAATCGCTTGAAATATCGTCCGAAGTCGAAATCATTGTCATCGGTTATGGCATGAAGGGAACGATCAAGCGCCTGGGGAACGTCCGTTGGCAAGTGAAATTGGAATCCGGTCAGTTTTGCGTCGGCATTGAATTCCAGAAAAGCCTTAAATACATGGATTGGCAAATGATCGTCGTGCCGAGCTAAGCGCATATCAGTATCAATCTTTGGCGTTTCCCGACAAACAACCAACATGAGCCTGAACTTGACGCCGAGTCATATCGATGCGAGCAGCGCGCTGCCGACACTGCTGGGGTGGCGGTAATTCATCCGCTCTCAACGCAGTATCCGGGTATGATGGAGTGAGGTGATTACACGTGGGAGCACCCATGCCGCATGTCACGTTTGTGCCGTTCACTGGGTTCCGGGTACGCGAAGAAGAGATGCTTGAGTTGGGTATGACGCTGCCGGGCTTGCGGCATCGGGCGGCAGCAGTAGCGCAATTGCCGGCACTCGGGTTGCTGACATTGGCCGGCATGACGCCCGATCATTGGTCGTGCTCTTACATTGATGCGGAACGAGCGGATGATTTGTTGGTGGAACGAGTCGCCGCTGAGCGTCCGACACTTGTCGCTGTCTCTGCGCTGACAGCTTCGATTGGTGAAGCATACCGCTTCAGCGCATCGTTACGGGCACGGGGGATTCGCGTCGTAATGGGCGGCCTCCACGTCACGACCTGTCCGGCCGAGGCCATTCAATATTCTGATGCCGTCGTTGTAGGTGAAGGCGAGCCTGTGTGGCAGCAAGTTCTCAATGACGCTGAAACCGATAGCCTTCGGCCTCGTTACCATGCTTCTTCGCCGTTCAACTTATCCGAAAGCCCCGTTCCACGTTATGACTTGCTCGGTCACAGACACCGCCCGCGTTTGACTCTACAAACAGAGCGAGGCTGCCCATTAGCCTGTGAATTCTGTGGTGCCAGCCGATTGCTCGGACCTTTCCGCGCCAAACCCCTTGGTAGAATTCGAGATGAACTTAACGCCGCAGTTAGATTTGTGGACGAGCCGGTTTTGGAGCTGGCTGATGACAACACCTTTGTCAACGACCGCGACCCTGAGCCATTGCTCAATGCCCTTGCAGCATCCGGGGCGCGATACTTTACGGAGGTCGATTGGCGGATTGGCGAACGGCCCGCGTTGATGCGGGGGTTAGCTGCCTCAGGTTGCGTTCAAGTGCTTGTCGGCATCGAATCACTTGTGTTCCGATGTCCCGGGATGGGGCCAAAGTGTGCTGAGCTGAAGCGAATGATGGATGCGGTTATTGCCATTCAAGAGGCTGGCGTGGCTGTTATTGGCTGCTTTATTGTTGGCTGCGAAGGCGAGACATCGCAATCGCTAAATCGTCTGACGGACTATATCCTCGATTGCCCTATGGCCGACGTGCAACTGACGTTACAAACTCCGTTTCCAGGGACCGCACTACATGAGCGAATGCGTCGGCAGGGCCGACTGCTGGCAGATCGTGATTGGTCGCACTACACCTTGTTCGACGTGACATATGAGCCGCGTTCCATGAGTGTCACTGAGCTGGAAGCTGCATTTCGACGCACGGTTCGCGCGGTGTTTTCTGAGTCGGCTTCAAGCCGGCGATCGGCCATACGTCGCGCTATTTGGCGCACCAATCCGAGGATGAAACCATGACGATCGGGACACTGTTGCGGTACTTGATCGGCAATCGACAGGCGATCATGGACATTGCCAATTGCCCCTTGGCGCTGGGTGTGGGCTTATTGTTTGTGCTATCGGCTGGTTTTGCCAGAGAATACGATGGTGAGGACTTGTGGGCCGAACCCTGGCACCTACTCATTCCGGTTGCTGCTTCAATAGTGACTTCGTTGATCTTGTTTCTCTTGGCATTCACGAAATTCCTCGCACAAGATTCGCCGCCGCCGCGTTTCTTCACGGCCTATCGTGCCTTTCTCGCGCTTTATTGGATGACAGCTCCGCTGGCGTGGTTGTACGCCATACCGTACGAACGGCTTCTTCCTGCTCCGCAGGCTGTCGAAGCGAATCTGTGGACGTTGGCCTTGGTGGCGGCGTGGCGTGTCGTCTTGATGATTCGAGTAGTGTCGGTGCTTATGGGATACCGAATCCTCGAAGCCGTCGTACTGGTGTTGCTGTTCGCTGACGGCGTGGCGCTGACGGCCTTGGCGTTTATGCCTTTGCCAGTTGTATCATTCATGGGCGGTGTCCGCCTCTCGGAAAGCGACCGGGTGATTCGCAATGTGACGTGCTTCATTCAATGCTGGGGCGCATTGTTGCTGCCTGTATGTATTGTTTTCACCCTGATCACTTTTGTTACAGCGAAGCCATCATGGCAACTGGCGTCGGCCGGCGTTCGATCCCGATTTCAGACAAGCCGTTCGCTCTGGGTCATGAGCCTCGTTTCGGTACTCGTATGGACGGCAGTGCTACCGTTCACGCAACCTGAACAGCGACTGCGCCGGACAGTTGAACAAACTCTGCGGGCTGGCCAATTACAAGGAGGATTGGACATGATGCTCTCTCATGATCGCGGTGATTTTCCACCGCATTGGGATCCACCCCCTCGAATCGGCTACGCCGACCAACGGCCGCCATTATTGGATATCGCGGAATTAATCGACGAGAAATCTGAGAGCTGGGTGCGCGACGTTTATGTTGAGAAACTGCGACTTGCATTCGGTCGGGGCTACTATACTCCCGGCGATGGTGGTCTTGGAACGGTTCGGCTTGTTCGACTTGCGGCTCGATTCGGCATCGAAGCCGACGTCGATGACTACGCAATCGAAGACATGTTGCGCATAGTCGACTCCGCTAACAATCTCACAGAAACAGAGCGCGCGGAAACCAAGGCGGTTATCGAGCGCTGGAATAAACAAAGGAAGCACAGTCGATAGTGTCAGGGTTGTTTCCAGGCATTTATAGGCCTGTGAACAATCAGGCTGGTCTTCAAAACTCCGGCGTGGCCTTCCCGTCGTTGCGTTGGGATAATTGTCCCAGGATGGTTTCGCTTGTTGTGTTGGGGATGGCCACCACGTGTCCGTCGCACATGACGAACTGGCACACGCCGGTGTGCCAACTGCCGAACCGGGGGAAGAACGGGTCGTTGGGGTATCGGGCCAGCGGAAAGCCGGGACCGGCGACACGGGAGATGACCCACGGGTGGTCGCCGTTGTAAATCGAACCGTCGCCATACACCGGCGTCGGGTCGGCTGGTGTGTTGAGGCCGAACGTGCCCGGTTTGAGGTGTTTTTCTCCGACCATGAGCGTGGTGGTCGTCCCGTCGGCAATGTCCTCAATCCGCGTCTGCGACTTCCAAGGACCGAGCCGTGGCGGAGTCGCTGTGGACGTGTAGGCGAACGGTTGCTTGGCGATCACAATCGAGCCATTGCCGCCGGGGCCGGTATAGTCGAGATTGATGTCGTTGCCGACGCTGCAAGCGTAGTCGCCCAGCGCTCCGGGATAATGTGACATGCCGCCGAAGGCAAGATCTGGAACGTCGCCCGCGATGCTGACAGCAGGTGCTTCGCCATGCGATCGCCTGCTCGGACAAAAAAAGATCCGCACGGGAATCGCTCGTATCGCATTGCCAGCGGCAACGGTTGCACCCTGATCGTAGTACCAACGCTTCGTGTCCCACTGCGAGTAAAAGCTACCCTCCTCGATGTGGGGCAAAATGAGGACCGTCCAGGCGACGCCTCCGGTTCGATCGAGTCGACTGGGCGGAAAGCACTTGTTGATGTCGTGAAACCCATGCAACGCCAGACCCACCTGTTTTAGGTTGTTGGCGCATTTAATCCGATTGGCGGCTTCACGGACTTTCTGAACAGCGGGCAAGAGCAGCCCGATCAGGATCGCAATGATCGCGATGACGACCAATAGCTCGATCAGCGTGAACCCACCGCGCCTCTGCAACCGAAGCGATTGCATGGGTGTCTCCTGCCGGAACTTGGTTCGTGTCTGGCTATTAACATGTTCCGTAAGGTCCGCATTGTCAAGGGATGTGAGGTTTTTTGACTTCGCAATAATAGCCGGTATCGAACTACGGAAGTCGCATTCCAGGTGATGATGGCGACCCGACGAACATGTGAAATCGCGTGTAATTTCAATGGGGGCATACAAACCTGCCGAGAGTCGATTCCAATGTCACTAGTAATTGCCATCAGGACCGCGATTTAACTCGGTAAAGTGTCTATCGAACATATGCCGAGCCATTGTTGTCATCCGGTGCGGTCGTCAACGTTACCGGACGGAAGATGCCTCCAGCGCCGTACCAATCATAAACGCGCACCGCGATAGTCGTGACTTCGCCGGGTTTAATGAGATCGGTAACTTTGTGGCTTTTCACTTCGTCGAACGCGGTCTTCTTCGTGGGGATGTCGCCGCCCGAACCGGCTTTGACACCGTTGACATAAACCTCGTAGTAGTCGTCTACGCCTGTGAACTTGAGGTAAACATCGCTGCCACTGAACGCTTTGGGTATTGTGGTCGTGAGGCGATACCACGCCCAGCCATCGAGCGTCGGATGCCCTTGCCCTTCCCAGTGGCAGTCGATCTTAATGTCGGACCAGTCGGCGTCTTGGGTTTCAGGTTTGTGCCAACCCTTGGCCAAGCCTTCGTCTTTTGGGTCAGGTTGGAATTTCCAGACTTGCTTGCCGCCGAGGTCCAGCTTCTGCTCTGCCAGTTTGCGACGAATGCCGGCGACGACATCAGGTGCGAGGACTGTTCGTGGTGGCGGACCTTCCGACAGATAATGCGCAAACTCGCCGAGTAACCACTTGCCGGCGGCATTGGTATCGCCGTCGTGTCGTAGTGTCGAGACAAGCAGCCGCCCTTGGCCGACGCGTGTGATGTACACGCCGGCATGGGTTCGCACTTCACGAATGTCGTGGTTGTCCCAAAACATGAGGATGGGATCAACATCGGTGGCATATGACACTTTGGGAATGACATCGCCGGCCAAATCGAAGTGCTGCGTTTCCACAAGCAGTTCGCGCGGGACACCGGCCAAGGCCGCATGGGGAAACACGACTGGTCCGCCACGCAGGAACCAATGCGACTGAAGCGGCGGGCTGCCCGGGCCGTTGTCCGGTAGCAACAGAACTTTGGCACCGGCTTCCAATCGCGCGAGCAGCGCTTCATCCAAGCGACGGGCAACGATAATCCCTTGCGGTATTGACCGCGCGACCGGGAGGGCCCACACCGGCCATTCGTTGATTGCGATCGGTTTGCCGAGATGTGATAACGTGGCCACGATGCGCAACCGCGTCGGGACGGCGTATGGCGGCAACTTCACTGCAATATCGGAAGTGGGTGATTCCCATAGTGGCTTGGCATTCTCGCCATCGGGCGTGACCGTTACGGACCAAGTCGCATCTGTAGGCGCGGGGCCAGCCGCAACAATCCGCGCGGATAGTGCTTCACCGGCGACAAAAGTTCGGCGATCATTGGTCGATTTTAGCGTCAACATCGTGTCACCGTGCCATGACCAGGCTTCGGCGGGCCATTTGTCGCGGCCTAAGTAATCGACCAAACCCATCGCGGCCAGCGGGAAGTCGCGAATGACGCTGACCACGTAACCACCATCCGGCACTTCGCGGCGAAATGTCTCGATTTGATACTTTCGCATGAGCATGGCGTAACGCTTCGAGTCGTCGATCAATTGCCATTCATTGATTGGAGTGCCTGTGGCGCGGAAGCGCTGCAACCACTGGGCGTTAGCCTGAAAATGGTACGGCAACCAATAGGGTCGTCGGCTGCCGACCAGCTGGGCCAATTGTGCCGAAGAGGTCCACGTGTCCGCTGCAATGGCTTCACCCAACAATAACGGTTTCACCCCCAACGCCTTGTAATCGCGCAGGCGATGCAACGTCTTGACCCAAGTGTGATTGTTGCCGTACGGATGGTCGTCGTAAAAATCCGTGACGCGATTCCACTCGATCCAACTGCTGTCATCTTCGACGACGGCACCGGGAATCATGGCCTTGCACCGCGCGGTCAGTTCCTTCAAGACACCGATGTCGGCCGATGGTCCGGTTTCGCAGGTGAGGCTGTGCAGCACGACGCACGGATGATTACGGACATGGGCGAAGAACTCCTCAAACTCGCGGATCAGGTTCGGCAGGTGTTGCGGCGTGAGTTGCGGGTGCCAGGTCGGGTACTCCATCCAAATTAAGACACCTTCTTCATCGGCAATGTCGAGCAGGCGTTGCGGCGGCATCCACAGGCAACACTTCATCAAGTTAAAGCCACGTGCTTTGATACGGCGAAGGTCGGCTCGCCAAACTTCACCCGATGGGTTGGGTTCCAGTGTCGGCGGGTAATAACCCCAGTTCAACACGCCTCGCACTTGGAGCGGTTGGCCGTTAAGCAGTAATTGCGTACCCCGTGTTTCGATCGTCCGTCGCGCGGTGCGAATTATGATTTCGTCGCCAGTCGTGTTGGCATTCGACACGTTCTTCAACTTGGGATCGTTCGGCGACCAAGCCGGGAGATCGGCGTCGCTATGCACCGTTGCCCGCAAGTCATCGATGTGAATCGAGGGCACTGTGAGCAATTTGACCGATTGCCACAAGCCGCCAAAATGGGGTTGAATGATAGGCAGAAAGCCTTGGGTATTGTGGCCGACACGCTCATCGACTTTGATCGTCAGTTCATGTTCGGCATCGCCTTTGGCTTTGTGGATATGATCGGTGACATCGATACGAAATGGTGTCCAGCCACCGAGGTGCTCGCCGACTTTGGCACCGTTCCAATAAACCTCGGCAAACGTGGCGGCAGCAGCGATGTGAACCAAAACCCGTTTACCTTCCGGCACGGTCACATTGCCGATCCGCTTTCGATACCATCCGATCCCGTGCCAATCGGTGCCTTCATGGCTTTGCATGGCCGACGGCACGTTTATCGTCTTCCAGCTATTTTCCTGCGAGCCATCGCGGCGAAACTCCCATGAGCCATCAAGGGAGCGTTCGGCACGGAGTGTGTCGCTGGCAAACGACGGTAGATTGAATGCGAACAACCAGAAGCAAACCGCCGCGTAACGCATTTGGAGATTCCCCAGTTCATCGTCGGCGCGTGAAGCTACCTAGCAATTGCAGGCCAAGGAATATCACAATGGCTGGTAGGATCAGCCAGCCCAGCCACGGCTGCCATGCGGACAAGACCAGTAGCACGACGAAGAACCACAACATGCCGAAGCCGATGAGGGTCATCGTGCCTTTGAAGCCGACTTCTTCGCTGGCCTCCTGATACTCCATTAAGACGCTTCGCCGTTTTGCAAGACTTCGTGCGGCCGCATCGTTTAGTTCCAGTGCGCGAATCTCATCGCGCCAACTGATCACGGCATCAGCTTCGTCTTTCGCGCCGGCCGCCGGCTCGGATCGCGGCGTCGCTGCCAGCCGCTCGACAGCCTTGTCAAACTCGGCAACCATCTTTGGCCAGGCATCGGCAACGTTCAGCATGTTGTGACTTGTTTCGCCATTTGCGGTAACGAAACGAAGGCTGACCTGTCGTTGTTGGCCGCCGCGGTGGCATTTGATGTGAAACAGGCCACGTTCGGCTCGGCCACTACATAACAACACGCCACCGGGTTGTGCAAAGTCGTCCATGCCAAAGACGCTGACTTCTTGAACTTCACCAGCCACCCGGCGTATCAACGTCCAACCGGGAAACGCCGGGTGCCGTCGGGTGAGGTCAAGATGCAGGAGCGGTTCATCCGGATCGGTGATCGTGAGTTCCAGCCAGGCATTTTCCGGCAACTTCATTTCGACAAACGCTTCAGGCAGCAGCGGCAACAACACCTGATGCGTGTCGCCTTGCAGCATGTTGAGTTCGTAAGCGCCATCGGGTTTGACATCGACGGGATGAACGACGATCGCATGACGCTCCGATTGAAGCACCCGGCGAGCAGTGTCTAATCGGCGTTCGACAGGGACAGCCACAATCACCGCCTGCATCTGCGGATCGGCCAACACTTCTTCAACATCTGCAGTAGTTTTCACTTGGCCAGTGAGTTCGCGGGCTTTAGCGATGCTGCTGCCACAGTACATAGCAAGGTCATGTCCCGCCGCGATCATTGCTGCGGCGAATGCCTGTCCATCCGGATGATCGCCGATCAACGCGAACCGCATCTCTACAATCTCGTCATGTGTTGTGGACGCCGATCTAAAGGTTATAGATGAACGCCGACTGG
>JANLTA010000741.1:0-1837 GCA_031362705.1 Gemmataceae bacterium
GGGATTCATCGACGACGAGCATGCCGATCGTACCTATGATTCCAAGTATCAAGGGTTGTACGACAGTCGAAACTTGCTGCTCAAGGACATCACCGATCTCGCGAAACAAGGGTCCAAGCAACCCTGGAGCATCACCGAACTGGCGGAGACGCATGCCACACTCTACAACGCCGAGGTGAAGCATCGCTCGCAGCTTTACTACAAGCGCGTCGAAGAAAAATCGATGCTCAACGCGGTGTTTAACGGCTGGTATAAGCCGAAAGACGACGAGTTCGAGTTCCGCGGCGACCACTACGAAATCGACGAAGCAAAGCGCTTGCTCAGGAAAGTTGAGAAGGAAATCGAGAAGGATCACGTCTGGATCGCGGCCCACGATCATCGCGTGTTCATGACCTACTTTCAGATGGCTCTGCATATTGACCAGAAAGTCGCGGAAGAATTGTATAACCGCTACGATTTCCACATGAGCGTGCAGGATATTTGGTACGAACTCGTGAAACAGAATGATCCGATCCAGTCGGCCATCGGTTTTTTGGAAGCCCAGAAGACCGCGCAGATTCAGTCGCATCACTTCAAGGAGTTGCTCAATATCTTTCGCGACGCGCACAAGACGATGAAAAAGATGCTCGGCGACGCCAAGGGTCTGAACCTGCCCGCCTTGAAGAATATGCCCGTGGGCCAGCCGTTGCGGCAATTCTTATTGGAAAAGAACTTGGTCGAAGGGTTAAGCCGGTACGACAACGCGATCACGCACAAGTGGATCACAAAATTGCTCAACCAGTTCAAAGAGATGAAGGAAAAAGTGGATCGGGTTCACTTCAAAAGCCTGGCCGGCGTCTTGACCCTCCAGGAAAAGATCGGCGACGAATGCACGCGGCGCTGGTCGAGCCTCCCGGCGGTGAGGCCGTTGTAAAATCGCTTCCCGGCATAAAGAGGCTGCCTGTCCCAAGTAGCGGACTGTCGTTATGTTCCGAAACGCCTGACAACGACGGTCAAGCCGAGTGCCCCGATCTTGACGCTATGCGACGCGGTGAGGAACCCGTTTGCCTCTCGAATGCGGGGAATTCATTTCCGAAGAATCCAGTTTTGGTCCGATATCGACTCCTATTGCTGCCGATTCCACGTTTTCTGGAACTAACATTTCCGCCGAGTCGTCAAAACCGTGGTATGGTTAGAGGCGGGCACTTGACACAACCGGAAAAATCAGCAAAACTATCAAGGTTATCCAGATTCTTCAATTTGGATAGGCACTTCAACCGAAAGTGGGGTTTCTATGTCGGGCATGAATCGTCGGCACTTCCTCAAGCACGTCGCAGCGTATTCCGCTCTGGCTCTTCCGGGCATGGAATTTGTCCGGACCATCCAGGCCAACGCTCAAACCTTGCGACGCAATAACAAAAGCGTCATCATCATGTGGATGAGCGGCGGCCCGGCAACCATCGACATCTGGGATCTCAAGCCCGGTCGGCCCACCGGCGGCGAATTCCGCGAAATCAACACGACCGCGCAGGGCGTCAAGATTTCCGAACACATGCCCAAAGTCGCCGAACAGATGCGCCACATGGCGATCATCCGCTCCCTCGCCACCACCGAAGGCGACCACATGCGCGGCACGCAGCTCATGCACTCGTCCTACACGCCGAATCCAGCCATCGCTTTTCCGTCCCTCGGTGCTGTTACCGCTCTCGAAGCTCCAAAACTCGCCGGCTACACCGATATCAGCCTGCCCAACTACATCAGTGTCGGCGGCGGTAATCGCGGCACCTCGGGCTTCCTCGGCATGAATTACGCTCCGTTTACCGTACAGAACCCTGGGACGCCGCCCGAAAATATTGGC
>JANLTA010000928.1:0-3759 GCA_031362705.1 Gemmataceae bacterium
GGCAATTTGGTGGGCGATATCACACGTGACTCGGGGTTCGAGCGGCTCGCCATGACGAACCAGGTATTCGAGGTTCTCGCCATGAACGTAGTCCATGACGAAGTACCAAAGGGTCTGTCCGTCGGGGCCGCTTTCGGTGCACCGGCCCGCATCGGTTGCGACGACGATGTTGGGATGATGAAGTTGCGCGACCATGCGCATTTCAGCGTGAAAACGCCGCAAGTAGACTGGATCGTGGAGATCCAGGATTTCTACAGCTTTGATGGCGACGATCTTGCGAAGTTCAATGTGTTCCGCTTTGAATACCTCGCCCATGGCTCCCTTGCCCAGCCGGCTCAAAATGCGATAGTTCCCCACGACGAGTCCGAACCTCTTTCCCCGGGCAATGCGCTTAGCCTGAAAACCTGTGAGTAGGCCGACCTGCATTAGGTTCGATAATAGCTCTGCGGAACGATCGCACTTAATTAATGCCCGTTGCGTTTCCGCGGACTGCTTTTCCCAGTCCTCGAGCAATATCACCGACGATGTGATCAACTGGCGCAGCAACAGTTCGCACGGTGGAATCTGCGAATATGCGGAAGGTGGCGGCAACGGCGGCAGAAATTCCGCCGTTGAATCGGGTGGGCTGGGCATTGGGGCGACTCCCGCAAGTAGTCGCGCACCGACCGGCAAGACGAAGTCGGGGCGATACTTCGGCAAGGGGCTTGATTCAAGTTTTGCGAACATGGAACTCTAAACCACAGCGTGGGCAATAGCAACCGACTTGTCGTCTAGTGAACAGTCAGGCCCTTCAGGAATGTCTCACCAGGACCGCCACAGCAAGTCAGCTTAACGGCAATCGTTGCGTAGCTGGCACAACCGTTACTGCTTTTGATTCCCAAATCGTTGTTGCGTGTTACTAGAGACGAATGAACCAGATCGATCAAGAAGGGAAGTCTTGCAGTATTTGCTTTGTGACAGGACGTGCGTCACCTGCGGGTCATCCGGTTTAAGGAGCGCCGCGGACGGTACATGTAGCGTACTTCGGTCGCAAACACAATTGTTAAATCCATGCGTTGAGCGTCGCTGATTGTTGTCTCGGGCGATAAGACATGTTTGTCGCAATGTTAAGGACACAGTGCCATGAATCGATGTTGTTTCGGACGCTCGTTGATTGCCGTACTTTTGTTTGCTTGCAGTCATTCGGCTCGGGCGGACAATTGGCCGCAGTGGCGCGGGCCGGGGAATGATGGAATTTGCAAAGAAAGCGGGTTGCCGACGGAGTGGAGCGACGACAAGAACATCGTGTGGCAGTTGCCGATGCCGGCTCAGGGCGGGTCCACGCCCGCGGTGTGGGGCGACCGCATTTTTCTGACAAGCGAGGATGGTCCGGAGGCGTTGATCCTGTGTGTCAGCACTCAGGGCAAGGAACTGTGGCGGCACAATCTCGGCACGCACAATGGCAAGAAGTACATGACCGGAGAGGCCAACAACGCATCCGCGTCGCCCAGCACCGATGGTAAGCATGTCTGGGTGTTTGACGGCGCGGGCCACCTGGCGTGTTTTACCGTGGACGGAAAGGAAGTTTGGAAACTCGACACGCAGGAGCGCTACGGAAAGTTCAGCATTCAGCATGGGCTGCACAATACGCCGCTGTTGGATAACGACAAACTGTACATGAACCTGCTGCATTCGAATGCGTGGCTCGTGATCGCGCTGGACAAGTTGACTGGCAAAGAGATTTGGAAGCTCGAACGCACTAGCGACGCCACCGATGAGAACGAGCATTCATATGCCTCGCCGTGCATCTGGCGGCGCGGGTCGGACGCCTATCTTGTCGTGCATGGCAACGATTATTGCACAGCGCATAGCCTGAGCGACGGCAAGGAAATCTGGCGGCTGGCGGGCTTGAATCCGCAGCGGCCCGGCGAGAATTATCACCGTGCGCTGCGGTTCGTGGCGTCGCCGGTCGTGTCGCCGGACTTGATCGTGGTGCCGACAGCCAAACGTGGCCCGGTGATCGGCGTGAAGCCCGAGGCTCGTGGCCGAATTGAAGTCGGCGGCGCGGGCGAACTGTGGCGAGTGCCGCGCAGCACACCCGATGTGCCGAGTCCGTTGATTCACGATGGCCTGGTGTACTTGTGTGGCGAACGCGGCATATTGACGTGCCTGGACGCCAAGACCGGTGAGGAAGTGTATCCGCCAGAACAGTTGCACAAGACCATTTACCGTGCGTCACCGGTGTATGCCGATGGCAAGATTTATCTTTTGGCCCGCGACGGCGTCACGACTGTGATCAAGCCTGGCCGCAAGTATGAGAAGCTGGCCGAGAACAAACTGCCCGACGACACATCGGCATCCATCGCGATATCTAATGGCCGCATCTACGTGCGCGGCTGGCAAACGCTGTGGGCGATTGGTTTGAAGTAAGGTCAAGCTCAGATGAATTAAGACTGCCTCATTTCATGCGGATCGTAAGACCGCATGGCTGCTGGGCTGCACCGGCCCGGCAAAATGCAATCCGAGTTCGTGAGTTAACTCGGCACCGAAGTACAGGATTTGTGCGGAGTAGTACACCCAGACGATCAGGACGACGAACGAGCCGGCGGCGCCGTACACCGAGATAAAGCTGGCGCGGCCAAGATAGGCACCCAACAACGATTTGCCGATTGCGAACAGAATTGCGGTGACCGCGCCGCCAATCGCCGCGGCTCTCCAAGGCACATAGGCTTCGGGCAGAATCTTGAAAATCAACCCAAAGAGGATGGCAAAGACCAGGAGCGACACCATCGTGTAAAGCAATTCCGCCAGTCCCACTGACATTTGCAGATAGTGTTGCACCGTCGCGCCGGCCGCGTTGAGTGCGGCACTGACCGCAAGCGACACCAATAGAAGGAATCCGACTCCTAACACCATCGCGAACGACAAGAAGCGCTGCTTGATGATCGTCCACCAGAATCGGCCCGGCTTGGGTCGCACTTCCCATATCAGGTTGAGTGAATCGCTCAGCTCAAGAAACACGCCGGAGGCTCCGAACAATAGTGTGACCAAGCCGATGACGGTCGCGATCGTTCCGGTTTGGGCGTTGCCGGCATTGGCGATCAGCGCCTCGGTGGCATCGGCTCCGGCACGGCCAACGAGATGTTCAATCTGTGAAACGATTTGGCCTTGGGCGGCTTCGCGACCGAACACGGCGCCCGCCACCCTGATAACGATTACTAAGAGTGGCGCGATGGAGAGAATGCTGTAAAACGCCAATGACGCACCGAGGCGAGCCGCGTTATCGCAGACCCATTGCGATGCAGCGTCGCGAAGGATCGCCCAACTCGATTGCCAGACACTGGTTGGCTTCGAGAGTTCATTTGATGACTGTGTCTCAGTGTTCATGGCTGTGATTTACTCTACGGTTTGCCAAACAGAAGCTTGAGCTTAGGTCCCGTAAATGTAAAGCCACGCTGTTCGTAAAACGCGCGAGTTCGATTCCATCGCGGCGACTCGGGCGCGGTGACTTCGATGCGCTGCCAGCCCTTGGCCTTGGCGTGATTGATGGCTGCATCGATCAGTTTCGTTCCAACGGCTGATGATCTGTGGTCGGGCAGCACATACATTTCGTTGATGATGCCGTAGCGGCCATTTGCGTAGATGGCGAATGACTCCGTTAACGTGAGAATACCAATCAATTGACCAGTTGATGTCTCTGCGAGATAGGCGATGTGAGTTCCATCACCGAGAAGCCATCCCACTGAAAGTTGCTCGAATGGTAGCAAATCTACATCCTCG
>JANLTA010000774.1:0-19242 GCA_031362705.1 Gemmataceae bacterium
TCGGCCCGACCGGCGCGGTCCGCGTGATGGTAGCGACCAAACCCGTCGACTTCCGCAAGGGTGCTGAGGGACTGGCGGCACTGGTGCGCGAGACGATGGCTGCGGATCCGTTCTCCGGCGCGGTCTACGTGTTCAGGGCGAAGCGCGCCGACCGGATCAAGCTGGTGTTCTGGGATGGCACCGGTCTTTGTCTGTTCGCCAAGCGGCTGGAGGACGGCATCTTCCGGTGGCCGAAGATCGAGAACGGCGTGATGAAGTTATCGGCCGCGCAATTGTCTGCGCTGCTGGAAGGGCTGGACTGGCGGCGCGTCCATGAGGCGCGGGAAACCGTGACGCCGACACAGCCGAGCTAATCTTTGTCCCTGAGCGAAGTGAATTAGCCGCATCGAGGCGTCGCAAATTGCCCGCGAATATGATCTGATTCGATCATGCCAAGCGACGCATTGCCATCGGGCATCCAGCCTCCTCCTTGAATCACAAAATCCTTCATCACACGATGGAATATCGTGCCGTCATAGTGCTTGTCGTCCACATACGCCAGGAAGTTCTTGACCGTCACCGGAGCCTTCTCCTCGAACAGCTCGATCTTGATGTTGCCCATCGAGGTCTCCATAACCACGACCGGGTCGGCGGCGCTTGCCGCGCCCAAAAGGGATAATGCAACCAATGACGACAGCAATAACTTCATGACCAGACTCCAAGGGTTCAGCGGTCTTTTTACGCAGCGTGCCAACAACTCGCAATGGCACAGGGACACATCATCACGGTGACTTTTCGAACTGCAATCCCTCTTCGACTTCCTTGACGAGTTCGGGTTGCTGTTGTCGAACCTGAGCAATGAATTTTTGGGAAACGGCATCCGGACATGTCAGGCCATAGCGCAATATCGCGCGCTTCATTAACGGGGCGTCGAAGCCTTTGCGGCCGTACAGGCCAACGACATCGGCTGACAGATCCCACATTTTCCAGCGGCGCAGGTCTTCGATCGGTAGGTCGGCAATGTCATCCTGCGGCAGGAGTACCTTCAGGCCCGCCAATACACGATCACGGTTGGCGGTCGGGTTGACGTTGCGATAAAAGCGCAGGGCGTTCAGCGCCGCCGAGCGCTCCGGAAATGGACGTTTGCCGTCTGCCAGCACCGCTTGCACCGTCGCCCAGCCTTCGCTGGGCACAATCATGATCAGGCCGGCATAAAGACCACTGGTTGCGCTGCGGAAGCGGTCGCCGGGTTGTCGTAGCAGGCCTTTGATCCACTCCGCTTCCGCCGGTGTGCCGCATGCACCGAGGAGATACGCATACAAGCCGAGTCGCTCCGATGGCGTGCGCGGGTCGTCGATCATCTGCCGTATTTTCTTGGGGTCCATGCTCTTGGCGGCGGCCAACACATCGGCATCGTCTGCCTTGGCTAACTCCAGAAACGCTTCGGCCGACACATCGGCGTCGGTGCTATCCAGGTGCTTGCCGGCAAATGCCAGAACTTTGGCCGTGTCCTTGGCATCAATCGCCGTCGCACCGCGAATGTACTCAACAAGTGCGGCTGAAGTAACTGGCGTGCCGCGATACGGGTCCAGTTTGCCCTCGTTTTCGCTGCAGAACACAAGGAACTTGGGTGGCGTCTTACCGTCCACTGGAACATAGCGCGGAATTGTGAACTTCTTTTGCGCTTTTCGGGCAGCCGAGTCGCTCTTGATCACCTGATCGACCGTAAAATCGGTGGTGCTGGCGTTGGCCACCCCGGCCGCGTTGCCGATACTGATCTGTGGATTCGACATGGTGCCGTAGTAGACGTGTCGGGCTTGCAATGCTTCCTGCCGCAATGAGGCGCGATTGGCGAAGTTGCCGCCGCAAAGAGTGCATGCAACGGCCGACTCGGCTACAAGTGCGATGGCAACGAGTGCGAACCATCGGTGTCGCATGTTGTTATTTCCCGGCTGAGGATTTGGGCGGCTCTGTTACTGGAACGCTTTCCAGCTTGAGCAGCTCTTCGGTTTCTTTCACGTACTCGGGATTCTCAGCTCGCTTCTTGGCTACGAAGTCCTTAGCGGAAGCTTGCGGGCATTGAAGCAGATAACGCAACGTCGCCTTGCGGGCGAATGCACTCTGGAACTTCGGATCGTTGGCTACGGCCAGAACCTTGTCCACGGCCTTCCAATAACTCCAACGACGCAATTCCTCAATGGCCAGATCCGAGATATCCGGCTGGGCGATCATCATGGCAAGTTTGGCGGTCAACTCATCCGGAGTGACGATTTCCGGCCGGAATTCCTTGAGAAAGCGAATCGCCTTAAGGGCGGCATAGCGGGTGGTAAACTCTTTGTTCGGATTGGCGACCAGGTCGCCGATGTATTGCCAACCTTCCTTCGGACTGAGCAATACCATACCGGCCAGCACGCCATCGACGCCGCCGGAAAAGCGCCGGGCCGGATCCTCAAGGATCTTTTTGATGATCCCCAGGTGTTCCGGCTTGCCGCAGTGGCCCAGCATCGATGCGTATAGCCCAAGTCGTGATAGCGCCAGGCCGGGGTCGTTCAGCCAGCCGATGATCTTCCCGGGCGGGAACTTCTCGGCGACCGGGCGATAGTCCTTGTAATCGGAATTGCCAAACTCGTTCATGGCGTCGCGGGCGATCTCGTCGTCCTCATCGTTGAGGTAATCGAAGAAGAAGCACAATCGCTCGCCGACAGTCTTATCTTTGAGCGCCACCGCGCCTTTGAGATACTCGGCAATCTGGCTCTTGGCATCGAAGGGTAGCCCACGATAAGGGTCCAGTTCACCCTTATAAATGTCGCAAAACACCAGCAGCTTGGATGGCTTTTTCGGGTCGGGGTCAGGCAAGAACTTGTTCAGCGTGATCGTCTTGCGGCCGGCCAAGATCGCGTGATACTTAATGACGACTTCGATGTCAATTTCAGTGGTGCCTGCGCCAAACTGGGCCGGGTTGAGTTTGGCGTTCTTTGGCGTGCCGTAAATGATCAACGACGCCGAGGCCGCATCTTGCGAAAGGGTTGTGCCCGACGACGTGCAAAACGGGCACGCAAAGGCTATCGAACTTGCCAGTAACGATACCAATACCAACACGCCAAACCAACGCATGACATATTCTCCCGTCCACCGCTATTATGCCGGTTTTCGACAGGTATGCCAAGCGCGACGACGTTATACGTTGGCGGTGGCGAAGAAACAGCTTAAAGCATCGGCCGTAGCGGCCGTGTGACTAATCGGAGCCAGATGGCCGGCCCGCGGCAATACCGTCTGATGGCAGTCTGCCAGGCCGTCTACGAGACCGCGAGCATTTGCCCCCGAAACGATGGCATCGCGGCTACCGGAAATCAACAGAGTGGGAGCCATGATCCGTGGCAACAGACTGTCGAAATTGAAGCGACGCAGCAGGCTCAGTCGATGGGTCATCACGCTTTGATCGGTCTGCCAGCAACTCCGCGTCGCATGCACCAACTGATCCGGCGTCGGCTTGGCGCCAAACAACAGATTAAAGAACTGGTTGACGAAGGGACAGTCTTCCGGCAACGGATAATTCGAAAGCACCATCGAGGCAATTCGCTGGATCAGGCCGGACTCGAACCGAAGCCCGACACCCTGGACGCCAACGGCATCGAAAAGCCCCGGATAACGGGCGGCACATGTTAGGGCAATCACACCGCCGAATGAGATACCCACCACGGTTGGTCGCTCGGCTCCGCGCCAGGCGATGAACTCAGCCAGGTCGTCGGCCAAGTCGTTGAGACCGAAAGTCTGCCGCAACGCGAAGCAATCATTCTCGCCGCGCAGTTCCACGGCAATCACATGATGGTGTCGCGCGAGTTCCAGCGCGAGTGGTTCGACTAGAGCGATGCCACCCGCTAGCCCGGGAACCAAAACCACGGGAGGCCCGCTACCCCATTCCACGAACTCGGCGTTGTATGACTTGAGGTCGGCGATGCCGCGGATACCCGGGAGCATTCCATTGGCAGTTCCGCTCGTCCTGAGCCAGCGATCCGTAGCTTGCATCGTCAGTGTCCCAAAGAAGTGTGGGACGGGCCTAATGCTAATTGTATGCCAAAGGTTTAGGCATCTACGACTTGTTAAAAAACAGGACATTTGCGCACTGCCCCTTGTCAAACTGCGCTAGGATTGACAGAATTTCGGCGCAGGGATTGCGAGCGCCGACTTTCCGGCGCTGATGATCCGAGAAGGTTGACATGGAACGACTTAGCGACGATGGAAGCCGACGGCGGTTAGATAACCTGCTCAGTCACCGTGGCTTTATCATCTTGACTGCCTTCCTCGTCTTAACTTATGCGGTTACCGTTCTAATCTATGTTTGGTCGGTGCCGGACATTGGTATCGCGACTAATTTTCGAGTCGCAGCCAGCCGCATCGACTCGGACTTTGTTCCCAGTTTATCGGCCGAAAAAGCCAACGAATTGGCCGGCTGGACCGTTGTGCAGCTTGGTGAGGAGAGTATCAACTCCTGGCCGCACTGGATCAAGTCAGTCAGTGAACTTGATGGATTGGATTACCGGGCAGATTCGCCTACCGCATCGGTTGATGCCAACGGTCAGCGATGGATTCGTGTGACGCTGGAGCAACAGTCCGAACGACGGGAGATCTGGTGTCGGGTGGGCCGCATTCCGGCCTCGACCATCTTGCCATCACTATTGTGGATCGTATTGCAGGCCGGGTTGTTCTTAGTTGGCGTGATTGTGTTTTGGAAGCGGCCTGACGACGTCGGTGCCCGCATGTTCTATTTGCAATCACTTGTTGTCATCGCGGCATATATGGGTGGCTACCATTGGTCGCGCATTTGCACCCAACCGATCCTGACCGGAACGTACATCGTTTGTGCGGCAATGTTGCCCGCGGTCAATCTGCACTTCTTCCTGCTGTTTCCGTCGCCGAAACGTTTCTATTTTCGCCGGCCCGGCCTGACGTTGGCCGCTATCTATGGTGTGCCGGGTGTGTTTCTCGTATTGCTTTTCATCAGTTATGCGGTCGTGCGGTGGCTGTCGCGATCCGGTGGAACCGCGGATCATGTCAACCTGGCGATGTACTGGCTACGCGATGTCGTGTTCACTTACTTCGGCGTGGCGGCAATTTGGTATTTTGCCAGCGTCGCGGCACTGATCCACGGCTACATTCGCGCTCGCTCGCTGGTGGAACATAATCAGATCCGCTGGATCCTGATCGGCTCGATCCTGGCCATTCTGCCTTTTGGATATGCCATTTACCTGGCCAACTGGCACCCGGCAGAGTTTGCCGGCGGTGCCGCCATTTGGCCGATGTTTGCCGCCTCCGTGTGCTTCACCTTCGCTTATGCCGTGGGCATCACGCGCTACCGGTTGCTGCAATTTGACCAGTTGCTCAGCTCCGGCTTGGCCTATTTCATGGTCAGCGTTTTCGCCGCGCTGATCTATTGCGCGCTCGTCGTCATAGGAATGCTGCTATTCGGCTCGCGCGGTCCCAGCCTGGAACAGGCGGCCTGGGTCGGCGGCAGTGCTTTGATCCTTTCGATCAGCCTTGATGCGGCCCGCACGCGCTTACGCAACTATCTGGATCGCCGCTATCGCAAAGACAAAACGCAAATCGACCACATTCTGCAGCAACTCGGCGGTGCGGTGGAGCAACTCATTGACACGCCGACTGTGGCTCGTCGTTTGTTGACGGTGTCGGCAGAGCTGCACGGCTATCCGCGCGGTGCGGTTTACATTCGCACCGCGGCAGGAGTGTACAAACTGGTCGGCGAGTTGGGTGCCGACACGCATCCGGACGAGTTGCCTTTGAACAGTGCCCTGATCGCGACGTTGAAAGAGCGCGGGCTGGCGGATCGATTGACTCTGCCCGCGACCCATCCATTGCGGCACGATCTTGCGGCCGCGCATGGAGACTTGGCCGTCGGCCTTTCGCATGAAAACCAGATGCTCGGCGTGCTGGTGCTGTCGCGCGCGACGAATCAACCACCGGTGCCGGGCGATGCCAAGCTGTTGGCGGCTTTCGCGCCGATTGCAGCGCTGACGCTTGCGGGTGCCGAGGTTCGCAACAGCGTCGAATCACTGAACCGCGAGCTGCAAATGAAGGTGGAGAAGATCTCCGAACAACAGCGGCGCATTTTCTCGCTGCAACAACAACTGATCGCGCAGTCGCGACGCTTCCCGACAGCGACGCAAGTGGAAAATGCGCCGGTGGCACCACCAACCACCACGCCGGCACTTGATGCCATGATCGGTTCCAGCCCATCACTGCAACAGGTCTTGGATCTTGTTCCGCGGGTGGCCGCCAACGTTTCGGCTGTGCTGATTCGTGGCGAGAGCGGCACGGGCAAGGAACTTGTCGCCAAAGCGCTTCACGATCTCAGTCCGCGCACGGGCAAGCCGTACATCAAGGTCCACTGTGCCGCGTTGGCGCCGGGTATTCTTGAAAGTGAGTTGTTTGGCCATGTCAAAGGTTCGTTCACCGGTGCGACCCGCGACAAGCCGGGCCGATTTGAGATGGCCGATGGCGGCACATTGTTCCTTGATGAAATTGGCGATGTCAGTGCCGACCTGCAGACCAAGTTATTGCGGGTGTTGCAGGAAAAGACGTTTGAGCGCGTCGGCAGCAATGAGCCGATTCGTGTTGATGTGCGACTCATCACGGCTACGCACCAGGATTTGGAACGGCTCATCCGCGAGAACCGTTTTCGTGCCGACTTGTATTACCGGCTCAACGTCATCAGCTTGACGTTGCCGCCGTTGCGCGAGCGTGATGAAGATGTGATTGAACTGGCTCATCACTTTCTGCGTGTCCATGCCGAACGGTGCCACAAGAATATCGAAGCGATTGACGATGATGCCCTGGTCGCTTTACGCGAGTATGCCTGGCCCGGCAATATCCGCGAGCTGGAGAACACCATTGAGCGGGCGGTGGTCGTATGCGAAGGCGCAGCCATTACACCGGCCGACCTGTCACCGCAGATCATGCAGCCGGCAACGTTGACATTAGTTTCCGGAGAGCCGCGACCTGAGCGGAACGCCGTGCGAATGGCTCGGGAAGCCCGGCACGCCCGCGAACGCTCGGAAATCGTGCAGGTATTGCGAGAAGTTGAATGGAACAAGGCCGAGGCGGCACTGCGGCTTGGAATTGCCCGCAGCACGCTTTTGAGCCGGATGAAAAAGTACGGACTGCTGGAGTCGCATGTGTAATGGCCGAAGTTGTTACTTGATGTAACTTTCGACTTCGCCGAGCAGCGACTTCACTTGATTGGTCAGCTTTCGCAGCTCCTCGCCTTGTTTTTCCACATCGTCACTGGTTGATCGGCGTAGCTCTTTGTCACGCAGTTCGATCCAGCCGGCCGCTTTGACCAGGACCAGATAGATCTTGCGTGTCGTCATCTTGTCGCCGGCTTCCTTGCAGGCTTTGAACGATTGTTTAACGCGATCAATGTTCTTGTTCACGTCATCAACGTTGGCCGCCTTGGCCCACACATCGGTGACAAACGACCTGGCGGCACGATGCGCATCGGACTTGATGGCCCAGCCGCGCTTCCAATCTTCGAGGCGGGTTTTGATTTCGGGCCAGTCGCCGGCTTGTTTTAGGACGTCTTCCAGCGTGGCAATAGCTTTGTCATAGTCGGCCTCCTGTGCTTCGCGATCGGCGCGGGCAACGAGTACCTTCAACCCTTGACGCATCTTTTCGGCTTCGGGTGTCGCCGACGTGTTGATTGATCGTTCCAGATCGGTCTTGGTTTTCAACAGTGTCTGTTCATGTTGTTTCAGCTCGCGGACACTGCGGTCGATCTCGTCGAGGCTGGGGCCGGCCGCGGGCGAACGACTGCGTAATAATATCGCGGCGTCGGCGATTGTGTGGATTTCCACATCGAGTTGACGCAGCAATTCAGTGACCTTGGCTAGCGCCTGCTGATTCTTCCGTGAATTGATCAATCCGCGCAGTTGTTCACTTTCTTCGCCGACGCGGACTAGCAGGTCGTTGAGTTGTGTCTTAATCGTGCGAGCATCCGCCTGGGCCAACACGGCTGACTCGCCACCGGGATCGGTGTTGATCTCAATGATCGCCGGGTCCGATCCGAGCACGGCAACCGGCACCTTGGCCAATAATCGCTCGCCGAGGCTTAGCTTGACGTAAGCCATGCGGTCGTAGCGCTCTGTGGAAACGAAACGGCCACCGCGTGCCTGGCCGCGCTCGCGCTCCGCGTCTCCGGTGCTTAGACCCGTGGCGAATACCTGAACCGAGACGTTGGCCGGTGTTGCATCATTCGGTCCCACCAGGCGTAAGCGCACCGTGTTGGAAGTCGCACCCAATTTGACGGCGCGGAACTGGCCTGCTTCCCAGCCTGCAAGCGGTTTGGTGAAACGGTATTCAATTTTTCCGGTGACTTGCCCGCCCTCGGCCACGCCGGTGGCGATAAAGTAGGCGTGCGGCACAGTGTCGCAGCGGCCCGGAGAGGATATCCGTACCACGGCGAATGGATCGCCGACGCGGACCCATTCGCGCAACTGCGCATCGGAGAGGTTGGAGCCTGGAAAGCGGATCGTCGCCGTGCGGTCGCCATCGAATTGGGCGATGGTGCCAGTCAAGCCATAATCGCTGAGCAACTGATAAATGGCGATGCGGGCCACGCTTTCACGGTCGGGCGTGCTGTCGTTGCGGACGATCGGGCTGCACCAACCGAGTTGCCCATCGGCTTGCCGCGAGCTGACACGATACGCGCCGTCGTGAAAGCCAACGTGAACATAGTGCGACTTCACGCGATTGCCGTGAGCGACGCGATGGAGCTTATCGAAGCCCATTTGGAATGAACGGTCCCACTCGCTCATTCGGTCTT
The DNA here is from genome assembly GCA_031362705.1 of Gemmataceae bacterium. Lineage (GTDB taxonomy): Bacteria > Planctomycetota > Planctomycetia > Gemmatales > Gemmataceae > JAIBBI01. Next base: position 8,816 of record JANLTA010000774.1, read on the forward strand.
CGGGCCGCTCAGCGTCGAAATCAAATACCCGTGCCCGGCCCAGACCCTGCAGCGCGGAATTCAAAGCCTGACCCACTTGCTCCCGAAACGATTGTCGCAGCGTCGGCGACAGTGTCCTATGAGAATCGAACTTGACGATGACGTGCAGGTCGGCGTCCTGCGCGTGAGTTGTTCCAATTGCCAGCGCAGTAACGATGGCCAGAGAAAGGGTCTTGATCATGATGACGAACCGGCTCCGTCCAAAAGGCCGAGGTAGCTGGTATAGCGACGCGCACTGATGAGCCGGCGGGCGATGGCTCGCTTGACGGCGCATTTTTCTTCGTGAGTGTGCGTGCAATCCGGGAAGGCGCAAAGTGCGACGAACGGATGAAACTCTGGAAACAGGCCTTCGACTTCGCCAGCCGCCACGTCGAATAACTCCAGTTGCCGCACGCCGGGCGTGTCAACCACCCAGCCGCCGGTGTCGAGTTTGATCAACTCCGCGGTGGTGGTCGTGTGCCGGCCCTTGTTGTTGTTTTCACTCACTGATCGTACACGCAGGGCCAAGTCGGATTGAATCGCGTTCAACAGCGATGACTTGCCGACGCCGCTCTGTCCGGAGATCACGGTCGCCCGGCCCGCTAAGATCGAGCGCAACCGCTCAATGCCCAAACCATCAACTGCGCTCGTCAACAAAGCCGTCACGCCGAGTTGACAGTATGCGCCGATCAGTGGTTGCACTAGCACCGGGTCGATGAGATCGGCCTTATTGAGACAAACAATGGGTTTAAGTTGGCCGCGTTGGGCGATGGCCAGGTAGCGATCGATGAGGTGCGGCTTCAAGTCGGGCTGCATGAGCGACACGACGATGACGACTTGATCGACATTGGCGACCAGCACATGTTCCCGACCACGCGAGCCGCGGGTGAGCACGCCGTGCCGGGGCTCGACACGCTCGATCAAACCGTCCGCGCCGGAAAGGCGAAACCACACGACATCGCCGGTGGCCACGACGTGGCGTTCGTCGGTGGCAAGCGTCTTAAGCAAGCGGCGCACACCACAGCGATACACTTTGCCGTCGTCGCCCTCGATCATGCTGTGCAGGCCCTGCACTTTGAGCACCCGGCCACGCAGGCATTGATCGGTATCAATCGAAGGCCCGGCTGCCGTGGAACCACCGGCCTCGGGTTCGTCCTGCATGACGGTGCGTCGCCGCGACAGGTCGCCTTTGGTGCGGACGCGTTCGTCGAATGCGGGTGCCTTCTCGTCAAAGCCGTGGTCCTTGAACTCTGCCGTCCACGAGCGATCGCGCGGCGGCTGACTCCGGTTTTTCCGCATATCCACGCGGACTTTTTTCTTGGCCATGTGCGGACCCGACTCCCGTGCGGTTGCGCCGCCCTTGTTGCGTAATATACCATGGAGAGGGACAAACATCATGGGTGGCACGTTCGCGCTGGTCTTGGCGTCACTTTTGGCGGCTGATCCGACGCCGGCAAAGGTCACGGTTGAGAAGTTCGGCGATGTGTTCGAGTTCAAAGTGAATGGCGAACTGGTCACGAAGTATCACACGCGGCAAAGTAACTCCAAGCCATGTTTCTGGCCATTGAACGCGCCGGGCGGCGTCGCTGTCAGCCGTGATTGGCCGATGAAGCCAGCCAGCGCCGGCAATTCGACTGATCACCCGCATCAACGATCTGCGTGGTTCGGATACGGTGACGTACTTCCAGAAGACCTGACGCTGGCCAGCCGCACACCGGGTGTGAAAGGCGTCGATTTCTGGAGTGAAGGCCTCAACCACGGCAAGATCGTGTGCAACGGTGCCGATGATGTTCTTTCATCACAGGGAATCTTGCGCACGCGCAATTCCTGGAAGACGGCCGAGGGACGGCCGATCCTACAGGAAGTTTGCGAAATCAAACTCGTGCCGCTCGACAGTGCGTACTTGATTGTCGTTCGCATCACGTTGCAATCATCCGGCACTGTGACGTTTGCCGATACGAAGGAAGGCGCGTTTGGTGTGCGGGTCAGCGACAAATTGCGAACGTCTACCAACCTCAAGAGCGCCATCCTGAACTCATCCGGCACTCGCGGTGACAAAGAATGTTGGGGCCGCAAAGCCGACTGGTGCGACTACTCGGGCGAAATCGATGGCAAGCCGGTGGGCATCACCATGTTCGATGATCCCAAGAATCGTTGCCGCGCTTGCTGGCACGTTCGCGCTTATGGTTTGCTGGCCGCCAATCCTTTTGGGCGTGGTGAATCAGGATTCCCTGCACAGAAAGACACGCCCGAGCCGCTGGTGCGCCTTCAACCCAATGAAGAGTTGAAGTTGCGCTACGGCCTGTTGCTGCACGCCGGCGACGCCAAAATCAAGGAACAGTACCGCAAGTTCCTTGCCGACTAGGCCGCTTGCGGCTTTCACGCGAAACAGATAAAACAGCCTTGGACTACGTTTCCGCTCCTCGCAGGGTCGTATTTTCATGCCGCAGGTGTTGTCCTGGAATCCGCCGGCCGCGCCGCACGCGGAACTTATAGCTCCGTGCGTCCGCGCCTTGAAGGGCGGGCAACTCGTCGGCATCGCGTGTGAAACGTGCTATTTCATCGTGGCCGATCCCGACAACAAAAAGGCGATGGCGAAGTTGCAGCAACTGGTGGGTGAAAAACCCAAGTTGCCGATTCTTGAGGTTCATGCCGTTGCGGATCGTCCCGACAAGATCATGGCTGGCGGTGGCCTTTTAGCGCGTCGGGTGGCCCGCCGTGTGTGGCCGGGGCCAGTTGCTATCAGTGCCGTCACCGAAAAGAAAGGCGCGATGACCCCGCGCTATGCACCGAACTCCGGCTCCGCCCGGCAGTTGGTGCAGGCGATGGGCAAGCCGCTGCCATTTGGCACGGTGATCGGCAAGAACGGACTACCGCCCGCCAATGTCGCCCAATTGAACGAGTTGGTCGGCGAGCATCTTGCAATTGTTCTGGATGCTGGTCCGACGCCATTCGCCAATTTGCCCACGCTGATCGAAATCACGGGAAGCCAGTTTCGCATCCCCGTGGTTGGCGCGGTGCCCGCTGCTGCGTTGGCGGAACAAACTGCGTGGTTCATATCGTTTGTGTGCACCGGCAACACCTGTCGAAGCCCGCTGGCCGAGGGGTTGTGTAAGAAACTCCTCGCTGAAAAATTGAAATGTGAATTGGATGACCTGGTGGGTCGCGGCTACCGGGTCACCTCGATGGGCTTGTCCGCAATGCCCGGCAACACGGCCACTTCTGAAGCATTGATCGTTGCCCGTGAGTTCAAGACTGACTTGTCAGCACATCGCAGCCAACCGATCACGCCGGAAATCCTTGAAGTCGCCGACCATGTCATCGCCATGACGGCCATCCATCGCGATTCCATCGTGGCGATTTACCCGAATCTGGAAAGCACCACGCGCTTGCTCTGCGGCACCCAGGATCTTGCCGATCCGATTGGCAGTGATCTTGAAGTCTATCGCACCTGCGCCAAGACGATTCAGAAGAATCTCGACAAACTGGTCGGCGAGATGTTGGCGGCTGGTGCGCCCACCTTGCTGCCCTGAGGGAGGGCGAAACCATGAAGATAGCGGTCGGCAGCGACCATCGAGGCATCGCCGCCAAGTCACGCATCCTGGCACTGTGCAAGCAACTTGGCAATGAAGCGGTCGATTTCGGCACGGACAATCCTGCCAGCATGGATTACCCCGACATTGCTATCCCCGTGGCGACTGCGGTCGGCGATGGCAAAGTGGATCGTGGCATCCTGATCTGCGGTACCGGCATCGGCATGAACATCGCCGCCAACAAAGTCAAAGGCGTCCGCGCCGCGCCATGTCACGACAGCATCACCGCCGAATTGAGCCGTAGCCACAACGACTCCAATGTCTTGTGCCTCAGTGCCGACCTGCTCGGCGAAGACCTCATCGAACGCATGGTCAAGATTTGGTTGCAAACCCCATTCGACGGCGGCCGTCACGCCAGACGCATCGACAAGATCGGCAGCTATGAAAGCGGTTGCGGCTCGTAAGATGAACAGCTATGCCATTCTATCGCTACTTTGATTTTGTGTCAGCGACTATCGTTTCGGCGTGTTGATGTTCTTGATGGCGTCGTCCACGGCGCTCTTGATGGATGTGTCGGCACTTTTCTTAAGCTCTTCCAATGCCGGCAGGGCGGACCTGGCGTCGGGACCCATGCGACCCAATGCCCAAGCGGACCAGGCGACCAGTGAAATATCTTTGTCCTGGAGTGCCACGATCAGGTCCGGGATGGTTGATTTGGCCATCGGACCGATGGCGCCCAACGCGCGGGCCGCATCGGCGTTGATGCCGAGCGGGTCGTTCTTCTTCAGGTAGCCAGCGATGTACTTCAAGTTAGTATCGTTGATGGCCTTCTCGTCGATGCGCATCAGGGCCACGCGGACCCAAATGGACACGTATTTGTCCTTATCGACTTTCAGGCGCTTTTCAAAATGATCCTTCAGGGCTTGCTGATCCACAGGTGATTGGGGCGGGCCAAGGTTGATTAGCCCTTGAAGTGCTTCAATGCGGACTTCTTTGCTGGAATCGTCAATCCCTCGATTCAGTGCGTTGAGGGCGCGGATGTCGGGAAAGTTGGTTTCCGTGTAGCCACACCGTCCCAGGGCATACGCTGATGCCTTGCGAATTTCCCATGATGATGGGTCGCGGATGGTCTCCGCTAATCGGCCAATAGCATTGCGCGAGGCCAGCCCGAAGTTGCCCAGCGATGTGCACGTCTGAAAGCGGACGATCCCCTGACTGCTACTCAACATGGGAATCAACGCTGCAATCGCTCGTTCCCTGTGCTTCTCATCGTCGGGCAGAATCAAACCGATGGCAATGATGGCATTGGTCATCGGGCTGAGATCATTGTTGGTGTTGATTTGTCGGGAAATCGCTGGGGCGGCCTTTTTTGCGGCCGGCCCCATCATGGCGACCATCTTGATGGCGTGTTCGCGGACGCTGGGATCGATGTCTTCGATCTCCTTAATCCACTGATCCAGCGTTTTACCCTGAAACTCCGGGTTGGTGTTCAAGGCGGGTTTGACCGGTTGCGTTTGCGCTGACACACCGAGCGACACAACCATCAGGCACAACAAGGCAATTCGGGCCTGGCGCATTTTCCGTCCTCAGCGTGGGCACCCAATGTCAACATAGTAACCGGCCGGCCCGGCGCAAACCGGTGGCCGTGGGGCGGTAGCGGTACGAGAACGCAGAGTCAGTGCCAACTTGTCGCAATTCGCACTCTGGGCCGTAAAATTGCATAATCCGCATCGATCATCAAATATACAGTGGCGGCATTCATGACTCGTCTCGTGGCATTCGCGTCGCTCATGGCATGGCCGATGATGGCATTTGCCGCCCCATTGGACCTCAAGCCCGGCGACCACATTTGCATCATTGGGAACACCACGGCCGAGCGAATGCAGCATGACGGTTGGTTGGAGATACTGCTCCACTCCAGCTATCCCAAACATCAACTCGTCGTTCGCAACCTGGGTTTCTCCGGTGACGAAGTCACGACGCGGATGCGTTCTGCCAGCTTCGGGTCGCCGGATGAGTGGCTGAACAAATGCAGGGCCGACGTGGTCTTCGCCTTCTTCGGGTACAACGAGTCGTTCGTTGGCGAGGCTGGCTTGAGCAAGTTCACTCAAGAACTAGAGAAGTATGTCAGGCACCTCAAGAGCACGAACTACAACGGCGCAACTCCGCCTCGTGTCGTGCTGTTCTCACCCATCGCGCACGAGGACTTGAAGGACCGGCGATTACCGGATGGCAAGGACAACAATGTCCGACTGCAACTTTACTCGGCGGCGATGGCCAAGGTGGCGAAAGCCTGCGACGTACCATTTGTCGATTTGTTCAATGCGACGAGGGAACGACAACTCAAGGGCAAATTGAACGATATCGGATTCACGTTCAACGGGATTCACCTGAACGAAGTGGGCGCACGTTGGGTTGCTCACGATATCATCAGGCAACTTGGCTTGCCGGGTTCGACCGTGGGCGAGGATGTGCAGTTTGAATGGATCCGTCCTGCCGTCAATGATAAGGACTTTCATTGGTTTCAACGTTACCGCACAACCGACGGTTACTCGATTTATGGTGGTCGGGCGGATCTCAAGTTCGTGCACAACCAAACCAATCGCGAAGTGGCCCAGCGCGAGATGGAAGTGCTGGATGTGATGACGGCCAACCGCGACAAGGTGGTGTGGGCGGCGGCGCAAGGTCAGAAAATTCAAGCAGACGACTCGAATTTGCCTCCGTTCATCCCAGTGATCACAAACAAGCCCGGCAGTGGCCCCAATGGCGAGCACATCTATCTGAGTGGCGAGGAATCGATTCGCCGGATGACCGTGGCGAAGGGACTGAAAGTGGAGTTGTTCGCCAGTGAAGAACAATTCCCCGAATTGGCGAAGCCGGTGCAAATGACATGGGATGCGAAGGGCCGGCTGTGGGTGGCCGTCTGGCCTTCGTACCCGCACTGGAAGCCGACTGAGCCGATGAACGACAAGATTCTAATCTTTGAGGACACCAAAGGCACGGGCAAAGCGGACAAGATGACGGTGTTTGCCCATGGGCTGCACAACCCAACGGGATTTGAGTTGTACGACGGCGGTGTGCTGGTCGCGCAGGCACCTGACCTGATGTTTCTCAAAGATACCAAAGGCACCGGCAAAGCTGACGTTCGACAGCGTGTGCTGCACGGCCTCGATTCCGCCGACACGCATCACACGGCCAATAGCTTCGTGCTTGATCCCGGCGGCGCACTCTATTTTCAGGAAGGCACGTTCCATCACACGCAGGTGGAAACGCCGTGGGGGCCGACGGTGCGCAATGCCAACGCCGGCGTCTATCGCTATGAGCCGCGCAGTCACAAGTTTGAAGTGTACGTGCCATTTGGCTTTGCCAATCCGCATGGCCATGCATTCGACCGCTGGGGGCAGGACATTGTCGTCGATGGTACGGGTTCCCAGCCATACCACGCGGCATTGTTCAGTGGAAGGCTGCCGCACCCGGAGAAACATCCGGGGCCGCCGCAGGTGTATCAACAGCGCACCCGGCCATGCCCGGCGATTGAATATCTTTCGAGCCGGCATTTCCCCGAGGAGTATCAGGGCAACCTGATCGTTGGCAACGTCATTGGCTTCCAGGGCATTCAGCGCTATCGGATCGACGATGATGGCGCAAGTTTCAAAGGAACTGAGCTTGAGCCGATTCTGTCTTCAACTGATCCAAACTTTCGCCCCAGCGACATGAAGATCGGGCCCGATGGCGCACTTTATTTCATCGATTGGCACAACCCGATCATCGGCCATATGCAGCACAATTTGCGCGATCCCAGCCGCGACCGCAAACATGGCCGCATCTATCGCGTGACCTGCGAAGGTCGGCCACTGTTGAAGCAACCCGACATTGACGGGCAGCCCGTCGAGAAGTTGTTAGAGCTGCTCAAGGAACCCGAAGATCGGGTGCGCTATCGTGTTCGTGGCGAGTTGGGTTCGCGGCCGACGAAGGACGTGTTGCCGGCGTTGGAAAAGTGGGTGCTGGGTTTGGATTCCGATGACCCGCATAACGAACACCATCGGCTCGAAGCGTTGTGGGTAATGCAGTGGCATGACGATGTAGATCCGAAGTTATTGGTTCAGTGCTTAACTTCCCAGGACTTTCGCGTTCGGGCGGCCGCAACACGTGTGTTTTGTTATCAACGCCATCGCCATCCCGATCCGCTTGCCGTTTTGCGCACGTTGGTTCAAGACCGCCACCCGCGTGTGCGCATGGAAGCAGCGCGTGCCGCGAGTTTCTTCAGTGCTCCCGAGGCTATGGAGGTCGTGCTGCTGGCTGAATCGCAGCCGACGGACAAGTATCTTGATTACGTCATCAAGGAATCAATGCGGGCACTGGGGCCAGTATGGCGGTCGGCGGTTGAGTCAGGGAAGCCGATTCCGTTGAAAACCACGGAAGGCAACCGGTATCATTTGCGCACGATGTCGCTGGATCAACTGTCCAGGCTGCCGCGCACGACTGCTGCGTATTACGAATACTTAATGCGGCCAGGAGTTGCCGATGACTTGCGGCAAACGGCGTTACGTGACTTCGCGGCGGCCCGAGGGAACCCGGAAGTGACAATGCTGATCGAGGTCCTTACGGCCTTCGACGCTCGCAAAGTCAGCAAAGACGACGCTGGTATTTACGACCTCGTGCGCATGTTACATAGTCGTACGGCGGCCGAGTTGAAGCCAGTCGTCAGCAGCTTGAAGTGGCTGGCAACATTCGCGCGGCGATCTGTTGTACGGCAGGCTGGATATGTTGCTTGGATCAATGCCGAAGGCTCGGCCGAAACGGCATGGGCCGCGGCGCTCGACTCCAGGAACGGCTTGACTGATCTACTGAGTTCCGTGCCACAGATCGTAGACCCTTCCGTTCGGACCGCGCTCTATCCCAAGATGCTGGCACTGCTGACCAAGACGCCGACGGACGGCGACGGTGATGCAACCATTCGCCGAACGGCCATGTCTGCGTTGGTTACGGTGCGTGGCAAAGAAGCCGAAACGTTTGCCGCCGTGGCTCCGTTTCTGCGCGAGCCTCTCGACCGGGCCGCCGCCATTGCCGCGTTGCGGCAATTGCCTCAATCCAGTTGGCCGAAAGATCAAGCCGCATCGCTCATTGATGTACTGTTGGCGGCCCCACGTGTCATGCCCGCAAAAGATCGAACATCACCGGCCGCGCTCGATGCCATGGAGTTCGCCGACGCCCTTGCCAACCTATTGCCCGTCGACCAAGCCAAACGGGTGCGAGCCGAGCTTGGCGAATTGGGCGTGCGCGTGATTCGTGTCGGTACGCTGCCGGAGCGCATGACGTTCGACAAGGACATTATCGCTGTGCGTGCGGGCAAGCCAGTGGAATTCGTCTTTGAGAACGTCGATTTGATGCCGCACAACTTCGTGATCGTGCAACCCGGGTCGTTGGAAGCTGTTGGCATGGCGGCCGAAACGACAGCCACCGATCCTGATGCGGCGACCCGGCACTATGTACCCAAATCGGATCGCGTGTTGGTGGCCAGCAAGTTGATTCAACCGCGACAGACGCAGCGACTGAGCTTCACCGCACCGGCAAAACCCGGCGTCTATCCGTTTGTCTGCACTTATCCTGGCCATTGGCGCACGATGTACGGTGCTCTTTATGTCGTTGAAGATTTGGAACAGTACCACGCCAACGCGGAAACGTATTTGGCCGCGCATCCTGTGAAGATCGAGGATGCCATGTTGAAGGACCGCCGGCCGCGCACGGAATGGAAGTACGACGATCTGGCTTCCGCGGTCGGCGAGATGAAGCAGGGCCGATCGTACACGCAGGGCAAACAGATGTTCCAGGTCGCCAACTGCATGGCATGCCACAAGATGGAGGATGTCGGCCAGCAATACGGCCCGGACCTGACACAGTTCGACACCAAGTGGACGACACTGGATATCTGGAAGGAAATGATCGACCCCTCGGCCCGGATCAACGAAAAGCATCAGTCGTATGTCATCAGCCTCGCGAGCGGGCAGACGCTCACGGGACTGATCGTGGAGGAGACGGCCGACGTGGTAAAGATTGTCGAGAATCCAATCGCCGGGACCGCGGCCCGTGTCCTAAAAAAAGACGACATCGAAAGTCGCCAGAAGTCGCCAACGTCGCTCATGCCTAAAGGGTTGCTCGATAAGCTGAGCCGCGACGACGTGTTGGACCTCGTGGCTTACGTGTACTCACGCGGCAACAAAGACCATGCGATCTTTCACGGCGGACATCGACATGGACAGAAGCACTGATTTCGGGAACATGTAACTCGGAGGGGCGGGCGTGGACCAGCAGCAGGGCGCGATGACGGTCGATCAGGCGATGGAACAGGCACAACTGTTGTTTCGTAGTGGACAGGCGGCCGACTCAATTGCGATGTATCATCGCATCATTGCCGCGTTGCCGCAATATGCCGAGGCATATGGCAGCCTCGCCCTGGTTTATTGGGACTTGCATCGGCATCACGAAGCGGCTGCCCAGGCCGAGGCGGCACTGCGAATTGATCCGGAATGCCCGACCGCGCATTGCGCTTTAGGGTTGATTGATTACAACAACCACCGTCTGGCCGACGCGCTTCCGAAGTTGGAACTGTCGCTACGCAAACGACCCGACTTGATTGCAGCGTACAACTATGCCGGCATGTGTTGCGAACGGCTGGGCGATGAAGACAGGGCGCTGCAACATTATGAAACGGCCGTGCGACTACAACCGGACCATCAACATGCGCACTTTAATCGCGCTCTGGTGTGGCTGACACGCGGCTGGTTCGATCGCGGCTGGCACGAATATGAATGGCGCTGGCTCACAGGGCAGGTCGCCCGGCCTGCCATCCCGCGCCCGCGCTGGGCCGGCGGCGAT
>JANLTA010000932.1:0-12809 GCA_031362705.1 Gemmataceae bacterium
ATCGCCCAGAAGGTGGCGGGGGTGATGCTGGGGGCGATGGTGCGGCAGGAGCCGTCGAACATGGCGACGATCATGCCGCCGCTGTGCAATGTCTGCATGATGCGCGGATCGCATTGGCCGGGTGCGGGCGCAACTTGGAACCCCGGTGGCATTGTGCCACCTTGGCCCGGTACGAATTGTTGCAGTTGCAAATTGGCATTCGTTGTCCTGGGATAATCACCTTGCGGCACCGGCAATGCAAACGATGCGGTTGCGGCGGAGTATGCACCGAGTGCCCAAAGTGTGGGGACGTCGCCAGTGGCGCTTTTGCAAACTTGGAGTCGCTCGCCCAACATGATGGTTTGGGCGGTGCCGTCGCTAACAGTCGTCAAGCTGGGTGGCTTGCCATCCGGTTGCGGCGAGAAGACCATGCCGTTAGCGACGTAGTTGGTGGTGGAATACCAGCCGTTGAATTTATTTTGAAATGGGTCCGCAGCGTGCGGGGCGGATACAGTCATCTCGAATGTCGGCGGCCATGACTGTTTGTCGGTCTCCGCCGGGCTGAGAAACACACGAATCGTTTGGATAGCAACACCTTGCGGAGCATAGTACGACGTTGGCGACTCAGGATGAAAGGATCGGTCTTGGCTGCCACTTTCAAAATAGGTCAGAATCAAGTTGTGAAACGATACAACGCCATTGCCACTCCGCGCACCGGTACCATAGTCGCAAATGAACGGAAAAGTGTTGTCTGTTGCGTCATGATAAGTATGCACGGCCACTGCGAACTCCCTCATGTTGTTTTGACTCTTCGCACGATTGGCCGCCTCGCGGACCATGCCAATCGCTGGGAACAGCAACCCAAACACCGCCACGCTGATGCAACACAGGCCCGCCAGCGTGATGCCGGCGATGAGGATGTACGACCGGCTAGGTGATTTATCGAAGGGTTCACTTGGCGGCGGGGGTAGGTTCATCGAGTGGTCCTCTGAGGGTGATGATACTGGATGCCGTACTTTCTGCTTGCTGCGACAGGGTTCAATATCCCTCACCCCCAAACCACTCTCCCGCAAGGAGAGCCGGCAACAAGAACCTCGTTTCCGCTTGACCAATTTCGTCTCCGCATGTTACCCATGTGGGCATGCGCATCTCGGCTCCGGGTCTGTTTGTTGGCGCGACTTGGTCCGCTTTGGTCGCGGCGGCGGTGTACTTCGTTGCGCGATTTGCGGCGGCCGACCCGTTTGGCGATGAATGGGATTTGCTCACTGGTATCACCTATCAGGAACCGTACCTGAAGTGGCTGTGGACGCAACACAACGAACATCGGTTGCCGCTGCCCAAATTGGTTTACACGTGGTTGCTTAACCTATCCGGCTTTGATGCCCGCATCGGCGGTTTTGCCACGGTGGGAATCCTGGGTGCGGTTTCGCTTGCCTTTGTGTTTGCCGCCCGGCGATTGCGCGGGACGACCGAATACGCCGACGCCTTCTTTCCAATTGCGTTCCTGAACTGGGGTCATTTCGAGAACTACCTGATCGGCTTTCAAATCAGCTTCGCCATGTCGGTAGCGCTCGCGTGCGTCTGGCTGTTGTCGGCATTGGGCTGGTGTGAGCGACGGCAACCGGCATCATTGAAATGGATGGGCATTTCGCTTGTGTTGTTGCCTCTATGCGGCGCGCATGGATTGGTCTATGCGCCACCGTTGGGTATCGCCTCGTTGTGGTTGGCCCGTTCGGCTCCGCGCTTTGCCAAGGTCTATGTGGCTCTCACGGTGGCCGCGTCGTGGGCTATCTCGGTGGTGTACTTTCGTAACTACTCCACACCAGAAGGACATCCGCATTCGACCGGCATCGTGGCTTCATTGAACATCGCGCTCGAAGTGCTGTCCCTCGGTTGGGGTTGGGTCGGGCAGATGACCTGGCCAGCATCCGGCCTGTTGATGGCGATGTTCATTGGCGCATCGGCGGTGTTGATCATAATCACGATGCGGTCGCAAGCCGAAGAACGAGAACGATTGCTGACGTTTGCCGCCGTCGCTGCGGGCACCGTTGCGATGGCACTTGGCATTGGTTGGGGCCGCTCGGGTTTTGGTCCGGTGGCCGGGTTCGCCGTGCGCTACGGCATCCTGATGCTGCCGCTGATGGCCGCCGGTTATTTGACGTGGGTCCGGCACGGTGGCCGGCTGTGTGGTTCGCTTTTGCCGATGGGTATGTTCACCATCGCCGTACTGTTTCTGACTCAACATTGCCGCACGGGAATTGCCGAGGGCCGTGATTCCGCGGCTGCGATGGCCGCGTTTGCCGAGGACTTACGAGCAGGCATGTCGCCAGAAGAGTTGGCTCGCAAGCATCCGAAGTTGTACCCGGACGCCGAGCGTTTTGCCGCCCGCATCCGAGTATTGCAAGTAGCGGCAATCCCGCGCTATGTGCCATCAATGACTCGGGCGAGGCGTTAAGCTTGTCTTTGCCTCCTTTTGGTTATGCCCAATATGGGCTACAATAACAGCAGCAATGCGGAGTCAGATGATGCAGGATTGGCGACAGTTATTTGAGAGCGATCTGAGTGTTTGCCACGGTCAGGTGTGCGCCAAGGGTACTCGGGTGTTTATCACCAACATCATCGACAGCATGGCCGAGGGCGCCACCAACGACGAGATCCTGAAAGCGTATCCGTCTTTGCGTCCGGAACATATTGATGGGGCTGTTTGTTATGCGGGTGAATTGGTTCGTTGACGGGTATTTGCCTACCGACTACTTGAATCATCCCAATTAAGCGCGTCAACAATGCGTCTGCAGGCCCGCGTGGGTCTCGCAGACTCGACCCACCCTACATAACTTCCGAAAACAGTCGATGACGCGCATTCATTCTGTTGCAAATTAGGATTTAGCGCGATCGCGCATTTCAACAGGGCTTTTCATGCTCTGGTGGGTCTCGCGGACTCGACCCACCCTACAAATCGATCGACGACGTGAATGATGTAGCTCAACCTTTATCTCAAAAATCCCCGCCGCCATCTCCGCCACCACCGAAGTCACCTCCGCCTCCAAAGTCGCCGCCGCCATCTCCACCGCCGAAGAAGCCGCCACCACCGCCGGCATCGTCGCTGCCACCACCGAAGAAGCCACCACCGCCAGTGCCGGCGTCATCGCTGCCGAAGTCGCCGCCGCCGCCGGCGCTGCCATCAAAGTTGCCATCACCGCCTGTGCCGCCCATGCCAGAGTCGCCACCGTAGCTGGGATTGTCATAATGCATGCCGGAGGAATGTCCGCCGCCGAAGAAGCTGTTGTACATCCAGTTGCCGGCCATTGAGCCGAACATGCCGCCCATGAAGGTGGACATAAATCCGCCGCCACCGCCGCCGCCGACATAACCCGGGCCGCCCATGTAGCCGCCGCCGGATTGGCCGCCGCCCATTGCGCCGCCGATGCCGCCTCGTCCCATGCTGGTGAAGGCGCGGATGAGGGCGGACACCACCCAGAAGGCAAGTACGATTCCACCGATGATGCAGACCATACCCCACATAGACATACCTCCGTCGCCGTCGTGATTGGCCTTCACCTGCGGCACGGCCGCGGGCTTGGCCACTTCCGGCAGCGTCTTGATGTTCAGATGCGCCTTCATCGTGCTTTCGATGAAGTCGAGACCGCCGAGCAAGCCTTCGTCGAACTTGTTTTGTTCGAAGTCGGCCCGCAGTTGAGCGCCCAATTCCTTTTGATCGTTGTCGCTGAAGCCTTGTTTATGAATGGCCTGGTCGGCCATCACCTCAACAAAGCCGGGCTTCTTGCAGATCAGAATGAAGACGCCCGTCGCTCCATCAGCCTTGGCGCGCTCGCGCAGCCAGTCCTTAAAGAACTTCGTTCGAGCGGCCTTGTCCTTGCCTGCCAGATCGTATGCAGCGAGCTTTTCGCTGGGAATTTCGGCAAAAGTTTCCACCACCACCCGGCGATGATGGTGCTTTTCGATGTCCGCGATGGTGGTCTTGGCCTTGCTGATGGTATCGGCGGAGAAGATGCGACCGTTGTCGCGGATCTCCGCGCGAGTCGTGCCGCACAGCAGAGCGAGCAGCGGCAAAGTTAGTAGCATGGGTCGAAAACTGCGCATCGGGCACCTCCCGGAACCAGTGGTTCAGTCATGCTCATTATTCGCAGTCGATGTGGATTGGACAACGGCATTTTGACCGCGAGCTACGGCGGAGCGGGAAAGCTCGATCCATAAGATACACACATCTGATGAAGGAACGCACCGCATGAAACGCATTCGCAGCACAACCATCCTGGCAGTCCGGCGCAATGGCCGGGCGGCCATCGGCGGGGATGGTCAAGTGACCCTCGGCAACACCGTTATGAAGTCGGACGCCCGCAAGATTCGCCGGCTGCACAATGGCCTGGTGCTGACGGGTTTTGCCGGCAGCGCTGCCGACGCGTTCGCGCTTCTGGAACGTTTTGAAGCCAAGTTGAAAGATCACCAGGGCAGTGTGCCACGGGCAGCGACTGAATTGGCTAAGGAATGGCGAACCGATCGTGCTTTGCGCCGGCTGGAGGCCATGCTCATCACGCTCGACAAGGATAGCCTGCTCGTGGTCGGCGGCACCGGCGACGTGATTCAGCCGACGGACGGTATTGCTGCTATCGGCTCTGGCGGGCCATTTGCCATGGCCGCCGCGCGGGCTTTGGCTGCGCACACGCAATTGACATCCGCCGAGATTGTCCGCGCGGCCCTGGAAATCGCCGCCGACATCTGCGTCTTCACCAACCGGAACATTGAGGTGGAGGAGATCGCGTGAGCGGGGAACAGCCTGTCGTTGTGGTGCTGGGTGGGATTAATGGCGCGGGCAAGACGACGGCCTCGCGCCAACTCCTGGCAAATCACTTCGGCATGAAGACATTTGTCAATGCCGACATCATCGCCACTGGCCTCAACGCATTTTCACCGGAGGCCGCTGCATTTCAGGCGGGCAAAGTGATGATCGCGCGACTTCGCGAACTTGAAGCTCTGCGAATGACGTTCGCTTTTGAGTCAACATTGTCGGGTCGCATGTACATCCAATTCCTGAAAGGTCTGCGAACCCAGGGTTACCGCGTTGAATTGTACTATTTCTGGTTGCCAACCCCCCAAATGGCGATTGATCGCGTCAAACAACGTGTTGCAAGTGGCGGACATAATATCCCAGAGGAAACCATCCATCAGCGGTATCTCCGTAGTTGTCGGAATTTCTGGAACGATTATCGCCTATTGTCCGATCTTTGGATGATGTATGATAATAGCGGTGGCCGCCCGCGACTCGTGGCGCGCGGAAAGGACAACGGTGACCCGATCGTTCACCGCGAAAAGCTATGGGCTGTGTTTCAAAGGCAAGTCGATGAAGACTGAAGCAACAGTTGACGGCGTTACCCAAGCGATCCAGGCCGGTGTCCGCGATGCTTTGCGCGAGCACGCGCTGATGGGTCGTTCGGTCTCCATTTGGCGTGATGGCCGCATTGTGCAATTATCACCGCCGGAGATCTTTGAGGAATTGAAGAAACAAGAGCTATCCAACGGCCATTATGACGATGACGAGTGACCTCACCCCGCGGCAGATCGTCGCAGAATTAGATAAGTACATTGTCGGGCAGGGCGCAGCCAAGCGAGCCGTGGCCATTGCGTTGCGCAACCGCTGGCGGCGGCAACAGTTGCCGGAACTGCTGCGGCAGGATGTCACCCCGAAGAACATTCTGATGATTGGGCCGACGGGAGTCGGCAAGACGGAAATCGCGCGGCGACTTGCACAATTGGTCGGCTCGCCTTTTCTCAAAGTCGAGGCGTCGAAGTACACCGAAGTGGGTTATCACGGACGCGATGTCGAGAGCATGATCCGTGATCTGGTGGAGTCTGCGGCCGGGATGGTGCGGGCCAAACAGCGGATCGAACTCGAAGGCAAAGCCAAAGATCGCGTGGAGGAAAAGCTGCTTGATTTGCTCGTGCCACCCAAGCCCGGCGGCTGGGAAGAGAACGAAGAGCAGAACGAAGAAGCCGAGCGGTGGAAACGGACCCGCGAAAAATTCCGCGAACGGCTGCGGGCTGGCGAGTTGGAAGACAAAGAAGTGGAGTTGACCACCGAATCGCGGCACGTGCCAGTACAGATTTTCTCCAACATGGGCATGGAGAACATGGATGTCGATCTGCAGAACATGTTCGAGAAGATCATGCCCAAGCCAAGCAAACCGCGGGTGATGTCGGTGCGTGAGGCGCGCAACCACTTGACGGAAGTTGAAATCGAGTCATTGATCGACCGGGCGGCCGTCGGCGAGCAAGCCGTCGCGCTGGCCGAGAATCATGGCATCGTGTTTATCGACGAAATCGATAAAGTGTGCGGCCCGCACTCGGCACATGGGCCTGATGTGTCACGCCAGGGCGTGCAGCGGGATTTGCTGCCGGTCGTGGAAGGCACCACGGTCAACACCCGCTACGGGCCGACGAAAACGGATCACATTCTCTTTGTCGCAGCCGGGGCGTTTCACACGTCGAAACCATCGGATTTAATGCCGGAATTGCAGGGCAGGTTTCCCATTCGCGTGGAACTCACGGACCTGACTCGGGATGATTTCGTGCGCGTGCTGACCGAACCCAAGCACGCGCTGACCAAGCAGTACACCGAGCTGATGGGCACCGAAGGCGTAACGCTGCGGTTTGCCGCTGACGGCGTGGCTGCCTTGGCTGACGCGGCGTTCGAGGTCAACCGCAGCGTGCAGAACATCGGTGCCAGACGATTGTCCACCATTCTTGAACGGGTGGTCGAGGAGATCAGCTTCGAAGGCCCCGACCAGGCTGGTAAAACGGTGACAATTGACGCCGCCTATGTGGATGGCCGCTTGGCGGAGATATTGAAGAAGGAAGACCTGACGCAGTTCATCTTGTAATGAAAAACGCCCGGTCGACCTGTATGAGGTCGGCCGGGCGTGTGTTCGGCAATACGATGCCGATTATTTCTTTGTAGCGTTGCCCCTAATTGCGACTTCGGCGATGCCTTCGGTTGGCAAGTCGGTGACGATTCGCAGCTTGCGATCCATCTTGCCGGCTTCCTTCGGTTCGTACTTGATTGTGAGAATATGGACTGGTCGGGACTCCCCGAACGATTCACTCATGGTCACGATTCCGTCCAGGCCCTGAATTTCTTTGATGCGGAAGGGTTGGCCGCCCTTAATCACGAACTTCGATTCGGATGGCTGACCCACGGTGGTCGGGTTAAACGTGACTTCGCCGGGGCTGATCGACAGCGCCGGGCGGATTTCGACTGCGGCAGGCATCGTAATCTTCGGAGCGACCGGGCTATTGGTTGTCAGGTTCAGCGCGGTGACCCAAGTGCCGACTGGCAAGCCAGGCTTGAGAGCTGCCGACACTTCATAGACGACTTCAAACTGTGTGCGGCGTAGTTCTTTTACGGTTGGCACCACAAAGGCGCTCTCGCTGGTGACGCCGAGCACCGACCAGTTGGGTTGGCGGAGCGTCACATTCATCTTCGCCGTGCTGGCGCTGCCGCGTGATACCGGACCGAAAGTCAGGCTCTCGGCATCCATCGCTAAGTCATCGCGACCATACGCCTGAATACTGAGTGCCACTTCCTGCCATGTGGGTCGGTCGAAGGACACGAATATCGTAACCTGCTTGGCACCGACGAATCGACGGGTGTCCATTGTTGCATAGATGGAGGTCGATTCCCCGGGGGCCAAGTCACTTTTAACCGCCGTCGCCGCCACGCAGCCGCAGGATACCCGTGCCCCGGCAATGTGAACCGGTGACTGACTCGTATTGGTCAGTCGATAATGATGGGTCAGCAACGGACCGCGTTGCACCGAGCCGAAGTCATGGCTCGACTGCTCAAAGAAGGCAGTTGCCGACTGGGCCGGGGCCGCAGCCGCCACGGCCACAAGACTCAGAACACTTAGCCAGGAACGCAATGACATGGGTGGCAGAAGCTCCAAGGTTTGCCAGGTTGGTCCGGCATCGGACCAGCCAAGGTTTTCGCCGATCAGAAACTACGCAACTTTCGCGCCGTTGCAGAGCGTTCATCTCGCACAAACATCATCCATGAGCCAGAACCGCGACGTCTACGCGGTATGCGCCGACATTTCGCAGTGCCCTCGCTGCCGCGTCGGCCGTCGCTCCCGTGGTCAGCACATCATCTACTAACAAGATACGCTTACCCTCTATGCCCGGATTGGCCTGGAACGCGCCGCGGACGTTAAGTCGGCGGGCGGCACCGGTCAAACTGGTTTGTCGAGGCGTCGACCTGACGCGCCGGAGCGTTTTTTGCCAACAGGGAGAGTCGATCGCCGCGGCCAGCGTTCGTGCAAGTATGACGCTTTGATTGTACTTTCTTCGCCAAGCCCGCCGCCAGTGCAATGGTATGCCTACTACCCCATCAACGTGCTCCCCTGCCAACATGCAACCGATGCGTTCGGCAAAGATTGCCGCCGCTGCCTCGGCCGCCGCCTCATCCGCCTTGGCGAGCAGCACCAAATCGCGCCGCTTCCCAACATATGGACCGACGCGGAACACTTTTTCGAAGGCATAGTTCTCGTCGCGGCAATCGTTACAGCCATTGGACACGTGGGTATGTGGGCCGACGGTGCTGCCGCAACGGGGACAACAAGTATGCGGGTCGGTCAGCAATTCCAGTCGGCATTCCGGGCAAAAATCGGCCTGCGTCGCCAGCAACCGATCACAAAGTCGGCAAACTGGCGGATAAACTAGGTCAAGCAAGCCGCGGGTAAGTTCGGTAAGCATGACAATTGCAGGCACGCCGGGCGTACCGATCTTCATAGCGTCCAAATCATGCCGAGACAGGTTGCGGAGTCCTGCGCAAAATAGCAGAGCTGCACAGGCGATGGCGGATTTTGCTATGGTGGCCGGAGAAGCTACCCGCGCAGAGCCACACCCGACAGAATACGCATGTGTTTCTGTTCGCGATTCAGGCGGCTGATGCCGTAGGACATCAAAACTGGATAGGGAATCCACCAGAGCCAGTTGTAAGGCTGGGGCGTGACGAACAGGGCCACGAGGAAGAGCGTGACCAAAGTCCAACAGGCAACCGAATAGCCCAAGATCAACGACTTCTCCGCCGGGGTCTTGGCATTACGAATGCTGCACCACGTCCCGAAGATACCGCCTGCGATACCGATAATACTGCCACCCACGCCGCCGATCAAACCGATAGTTCCACCGTCCATTTTTGGGCTCCCTTTTGATTACTTCAAGCTATTCGCCGACGTCGGCCTACTTACACAACTCTACCCGAAAATCATGTTGATGGTGTCAAAAAACAACGGGCGGCACATGAAGGATCAGGTGCCGCCCGTTGGATTGTGGTGTGCGGATGTTTAGCCGGCAGTCGGTGCAATAATGTTCACGCGACGGCCACCCATGTCGAACATGACCGCGCCGTCCACGAGGGCGAACAAGGTGTCATCCCGGCCACGCTTCACATTGCGTCCGGGGTGCCATTTCGTGCCGTTTTGCCGAACAATGATGCTGCCAGCCGTCACGGATTCGCCACCGGATGCTTTCAGGCCAAGCCGCTGGGAGTGGGAATCACGCCCGTTTTTGACTGAGCCTTGACCCTTTTTATGTGCCATAACCGCGCGCTCCGCTTCAAGACGCCTCTTCGAAGCGTCACTAACTGGACAGAATAATTTACGGAATCGCTACTTGTCGTCAACCGGAGCGCCGGGCTTGGCGTCGGCGGGTTTTGGCTTCGGCGGGGCCGGCACCGACGTGCTGCGGTAGACGTATTCGGACGGCGTCACGAACTTGATGTCAGAACCGTCCTGGTGAGCCGCGTCGGTATTGCGCCTGAAGTTGAGTTGCAGCGTTTTGCGGCGAACGATGCCGGCATCGTCCACGGTCCAACCGTTGGACAAGCCGCTGACGAAGATGCTGAAGCGAGTGGTATCGCCGGCGCGACGGGCAACGTCTGACCAGATGGCCACGCCATAAACTGGAATCGGAGCTGCGTCCGGTTTCGAGGGCGGGATCGGTTCTTTGCCAATCGTCACTGAATTCTTGATCTTGAGATGCCCGGTCGGGTCTTCGAGTTTGCGAATCGCTTCCTCAACCGTCGGCAACACTTCGTCCACATGAACGGTGTTGCGGTCGAGCGTCACCAACTCAAACTGCGGATGAAAGAACCGCGGCGCGCCAGTGGTGCGATTGGTGACCTGGTACCAAAGATACCAGCAAGTGGTTTTGCCACGGCCCGGGATGTCCACAACGATCGTTCGCGGATCCTTGAACGTGAGATCGAGCAGCCAGATGCCTTCTTTGTCTTGCGGGTTAATTCGCGCGGGTGCTGCACGCTCATTGGGATTCAACACGTTTTGCGCCTGTGCGCCGGCACCAAAACCAGCGGCCAGCAACAATGCAACGGCAAACCGGACCATATCCCACCTCGAATCAACGTAATGCTAGCGCGAATCCAGCGCCACCCATGAGACTATACCCGCGCGCCAGCGGAAGGGACAAGTACAATGGTCTGCGAACCTGAATCGACTCTGCGGGCATTGCCGGTCGGGCAGGCGACATGCCATTCACGCCTCGGAATCCAGTTCCTATCATGACGGCGATGGAAGTGCCGACCGCTAATCCACCACCCATTCCCCCCGCCGCGCTAGCCGAACGGTCGCGGTCGGCCCAGCTCGCATTGGCGTTCTTACTTGGCATTGTGTCGGCATTCCTCGGAGTCAAAGTGTGGCACGGCCGGCAAACGAAACCGCTGGATGATGCCCACACTTCCTATTCCTATCGCGTCGATCTTAACCGCGCAACGGCCAATGAGATTTCGCAATTGCCGCGCGTCGGCACAGCGATGGCTAACCGCATCGTCGAGTCGCGGCCCTATGTTTCGACGGAAGATCTCAACCGCGTGCCCGGCTTCGGCCCGATGACCCGTGACAAGGTGATGCCTCACGCGTCAATTGGCACTCCGATCATGGGCACTGCCGGCCCCACAACGATGAAGTCCGGCAAATCGGATCAACTCATTGATCCCAACACGGCAACGCTTGAGGAACTGCAGACACTTCCCGGCATCGGCCCGAAAATGGCCCAACGCATCATCGACGAACGCGCTAAGCGACCGTTCACCAGTGTCGAAGACCTGCGCCGCGTCAGCGGCATCGGGCCGAAAACGCTGGAGAAGCTGAGGGGGCGAGTAGTATTTACGCAGGAATCACCATCTAATTGATCGGGCTTCGATCAAACGATGGTAACAACCCCAGACGAATCTGTGACAAAAACTTGGCGGCCCCGATGGTTGCCCCTTGTGCAGATATTCACTGTTAGAGCTTGACTTGAGACTGCATGAATAAATGAAAAACCGTTACGACTCCGACTTCTTGGTCCTCAGGTCAAGGACGACGGAGCCACAACGAGGCGTCAGGATTACCCCAGCGATATGACGGATAGGCAATGGCAATTGATTCGGCCGTTACTTCCGAAGTCGGACAAGCGTGGGCGTCCGTTACAATGAGTTTGGGTAAATAGGCAGTCTTAAAGTAGGTGATAACAACAGCCAATATTCACGCCCGACAGACATGAAGTGAAAACGGAGAGGAGGAGATTCGAACTCCTGATACGGTTTAAGCCGTATACCGCATTTCCAGTGCGGTCAGATTCTCCAGTGGACAATCAGTTTTTGCCACAAATTCAAGAATATTCTCGTGATCAGTAATCGTCGAGGCGTCTGCATGTAACCCGATCCAAGCAAGCCGCACACACTATTTCCAAACTGCAATTACTCCTCGAACATGCGCAGTTGTCCGAGCCATTGATCGGCGGGAGCGTAAATGGGCGCGGTCGAGAGCTGGCCAGTAAGTCGATTCACAAGGTACGCCTGGTTAACGGCAGCATCGTCTAACCAGTTCTCAGCGCGAGTATAGCGGTGATTGGGTGGCATGGGACCGTAGGTGTCGGCCTCTGTGATCATCCGCGCAATGAAGTGGCGCGACGCAGCAGTCACGTTGTTCTTGCTTTCTACCCACGCAGCCACGCCGCCCGCAGGCCTCCCACGTTGCAGCGTTTGTAACAAATCACGGCTGTAGACCGTGGAGTCGGTGATTCTCTCCTCCGTCTCGCCCACGATCCTCACCCTGCCGCGCATCTGGCAATGTACGACGCGGCCGATCCGAAAGGGCGGGGGCTTATATGGTCCGAATCGCAATCTGAATCGTTCGACTTTGGTCATTCGATAATCATAGCACCGCCGCCGATCCCATCGCCCCGGCTTTTCCGGCCGGGCCCCGAGCAGCACGACGCGGATCGGGCGACGAAAAAGTCGAACGGCGGCCTATCCGATCTGCGAATAGTTCAGGGTCACTTATCGGTAGACTGCAATAGCTCAGGTCCTTCGTTCTTTGGGCTATTCACCAGAGTCGATATGGCTTCCTCCCTCATTTTGCCCGCTGGAAACGGCGTCAGCAGTTCCTTCAGCACTTCAGTGGCTTGATCCTCAGCCAACCATGTCTCGTATTTGTCCGCCGGGAGGATCACCGGCATTCGATCATGGAATGGCGCAACCAGTTCATTCGCGTCTGTCGTCACAATGGTGCAACTCTCGACATTTTCTCCGTCTGGCGACCGCCACGCTTCCCAAAGGCCGGCGAATGCAAAGAGTGATCCGTCGTGCAGGTGGAAGTGATGTGGGAGCTTCTTTTTCCCGTCTTTGGCCCATTCAAAAAACCCGGTTGCCGGAATCAGGCACCGCCTTTTCTTGAACGCACTGCGAAACGCCGGCTTCTCCGCAACCGTTTCACCCCGAGCGTTGATGGTCGAGTAGGCGATCTTCGTGTCCTTCGCCC
>JANLTA010000797.1:0-7779 GCA_031362705.1 Gemmataceae bacterium
GCCTGATCACCATGATGGCGGCGCTGTTCTTCGCACTGATATTACTTATTGGCGGCGCGGTGTGGTTGAAAGATTTGCGTGGCCGTTCCACCGATCAAAACGTAAACAAGTTCGGCGAGACTGTCGATCAATACGGTAAGACTCTCGATAAGACGCAAAAGCAAGTTGAGAACATCTCGGCCGACGTAAAGACGCTGGCGCAGAACTTCGACGACACCAACAAACGCAATGAAGAGCTGCGCAAGGAAGACGCAAAGCGGATCGACGTGGCATCCGCCGATGCGCGTCGAATGAACCAGGAAATGCTCGAAGAAATGCGGCGCAAACAAGCACAGGGTCAGGCCGTGCCGGCGGGTGAACGGCCGGTCGACAATCTGAATGCGCTCAACCGCGCTCGTGGCGGCCGCGTTGCCGATGATCCCGCTGAACCGCCACTCGAACTCAAGCCGGGTCTCGTTGTCAGCATTCGCATCCGCGGCTCCGGCAACACGAAAGATGTTGACTACAAGAACTCTGCCCTGGCCGCCGCCACCGGCGATGCGCTATTTCTGCACTCATTCAACGAAGACAAGCCGAAGAGAATTCCAGTCGAAGACATTGAAACACTATTTGTCAAAAACCAGATGTATACGTACAACCCGACGACGAACCAATTCGAACCGGGACTGGCATACTTCCGCCTCGAAAAGACGGCCGGAATGTTCACGCGGATACCGCGTCAGGACATTGACTTATCGAATACCGAACGCGGCTTCATAGAGGGGCAGACCACCACACAGTGTTTTGTGAGTCCGTCCGCCGGCATGAGTCTGGTACTGCCCAAAGGACGATTCGGTTCAACGAGTTTCGAGGCCAAGGTGATCGAGACGATTACGACAAACTACGGCGTCTACACGTGGTACGAACCCGAACGCGAGTACAAATTCAAGACGCACGCGGTCATCGCCAAGGAGATTAACGCAGAGAAGGATCGCCAGGCTAAAGACCAGCGCGACGACGAGTACAAGAAGAAGGTAGAACGTTACAAATTAGCCACGGACCGCTTCAAGGCCTTACGTCCATATTGGTGGTCGTGGTGGTGATCGTTTCCTGGGCCAACACCGCGACAGCATACGCACATGCCGCCGACGATGTTTCGTAACCTAGTTTGTCGCGCAACAATATGACGCGCTCCCCTGCAGCCTTTCGGCATAGCGTGTCGCCGCTGCCCGAGACAATTGCTGTGCATAGTTGTACATCACCCACTACTCGATCAATCGCGCCGGCAATGATGTCCACTTGGCGCTGTCGCACGCGCCGAGCCAGCGCATCGATTTCCGCATCTCTCATCGATTCGCGATCCCCACCGATCATCCGCGCCATTCGGGCCAGAGCATATTCTCGGGTTGCCGGCCGTTGGTCGGCGGTATCGCGATCATTGGCATCTTCGGCAATATCACCAAGTATCAGGCCAACGTCGTGGGTCGTGGCATAAAACTCTGCCATGCCTTCAAATCCCAAAATCGCGCAGACGGGTGTGCGGCGAAACCCGGTGTAGACCAGTTCGCCAAAATGCATCCGCGTGGTGTCAGTGCGACCTCGAGGCGCCGGCTTGCCATTGCGGAGGGCGATGATGTCGGTGGTGGTCGATCCGGTGTCGATCATCACGGCATCGCCGACCGGACAAAAACGGCCCGCATACGTTGCCAGTGCTAACCAGTTGGCAGCGGCGCAAGGCAAGGGATCGGCCTGAGCGGCGGCCAACGTCGCAAATTGACCATCGGTGCGCCAGACCAGCGCATCCCCATACGCTTCAGTCACTGCGGACAGGATCGCGCGGACGCCGATGCGTTTCGTCTCGTAATTGTCGCACAATTCACCGGTCATAGTAACGGCAACGCGTTCGTAGCTCCAATCGTTGGTCAAATCGCGCAGGGCATCTGCCAATCGTTCCGGTTGCTTCCACAGCGCGAACGGCTGATTGCGTGCCACACCGTCGCTTCGCGCTGCTTTGAGATTAGCGCCGCCGATGTCGAGTCCTAGTACGATCATTCGGACACGATAGCAACTGACCGGCAGTGCTGATACCCTGACCCGAACGGAATTGCGGGAAGCAAACTGATGACGGCGCGTTATCTGGTAGGCATAGACCTTGGCACGACGAACTCTGCACTCGCTTATGTTGACTTGAAGGCGGCGAAAAAAAAACGGCCAGAGTTGCATGCCTTTGCTGTACCGCAACTCGTCGCGCCTGGCGAAGTCGCGGCACGACCGTTATTGCCTTCGTTTCTCTATCGACCCGGGCAGCACGATTTGCCCGCCGGTGCAACGGCATTGCCCTGGGACAAGGCGGCCAGCGACCCCATTGGCGAGTTTGCGCGCGATCACGGAGCGAAGGTGCCGGGTCGGCTCGTCAGTTCCGCGAAGTCGTGGTTGTGCCATCCCGGCGTGGACCGCACAGCCGCGCTGTTGCCGTGGGGAGCGCCGCCGGATGTGCCGAAGCTGTCACCGTTGGAAGCGTCCACTCGTTACCTCAAACACCTAATTGACGCTTGGAATCACTCGCAAGCCAAAACAGATTCCGAACGGCTGGAGCGTTTGCCCGTCGTGTTGACTGTGCCTGCCTCGTTCGATGACGTGGCCCGAACTCTAACAAACGAGGCAGCAAAACAAGCGGGTTTGACCAATGTGATTCTTCTCGAAGAACCGCAAGCCGCGTTTTACTGCTGGCAACATTTGTCCAGCGATCGCGAGGCCGGCCGGCTCAAGCCCGGCATGAATTGTCTGGTCGTGGATGTCGGCGGCGGCACCAGCGACTTCAGCTTGATTGCAGCCGTTGAGGCGGATGGCGAACTCAACTTCGTGCGTCAAGCGGTCGGCGATCACTTGTTGCTCGGCGGCGACAACATGGACTTGGCGCTCGCCCGACATGTCGAAACCAAACTCCCGGCCGGAAAGTTGGACGCCGTTCAGTTTTCGGCTCTTATTCAAGCCTGTCGCCGGGCGAAGGAAAGGTTGCTCGGTCCGGAAAAATCGAAACAGGAAACCGTAACTGTCGTTGGCAGAGGTCGCAGCGTCATCGGTGGAGCAGTGTCCGTGTCATTGACTAGTGACGATGTTCATCGCGTGATCCACGATGGTTTTTTTCCGCCCGTGCAACCGGGCGACCAGCCACAGCGTCCGGCGCGAACGGGCCTGTACGAAATGGGTCTGCCTTATGTTCACGACCCGTCAATCACTCGTCACTTGGCGGCGTTCCTCACACGACATTTGCCGGAGGGCAACGCGCCCGAAGCGATCCTCTTCAACGGCGGTGTCTTTCAACCAGAGTCGCTACAGCAACGCTTACTGGACGCGATTCGGCCATGGTATTCCGCCACGAAAAATAAAGAGCCGATGCTGTTGACCACGCCATCGCTCGACTTGGCCGTAGCCCTCGGTGCCGCCGCGTATGCGTGGATCAAGCAAAGTGGCGGTCGCGCTATCGGTGGCGGCACGGCGCGATCCTATTACGTCGAAGTCGGCGGCGAGAAAGTGGGTGGCAAGCTCTCCGTTTTGTGTGTCGTGCCGCGTCATCTAGAAGAAAACGTGGAAGTCGCCATGCCGGAGCCTGAACTGGAACTAGCGCTTGGCGAGCCTGTGGTCTTTCCGTTGCACACGAGCACGGCTCGCGACGACGAACCGGGACAACTGTTGCATGTGTCGCCGGAGCAATTGCGGCGTTTGCCGCCGTTGCAAACGGTACTTCGCACCGGCAAACGTGGTGGAGCCGGGCCTAAGCGTGTGCCTGTGACACTGGTCGCACGGACCACGGCTATTGGCACATTGGAACTCTCATGCGTCGCCAAGGACGGCGGTACCCGTTGGCGGCTGGAGTTCTCGACCCGCGATATGGTTCCCGACGAGGAAGAGTCTGACGAAATAACGTCCTCCGATGCGATAAATGAACTGCTGCCCGAAACAGCGATCGCCCCGGCCGCCGCATTGATTGGGGCATGTTTCAGTAGTGTCGCCGTCGAACCGAAGGAATTGACCAAGTCACTTGAGTCTGCGTTGGAGCTGTCGCGCACCGATTGGCCGACAACCGTGTGTCGTCGATTGTGGGAGCCGCTGGCCGACGCTGCCGAAAGTCGGCGGCAATCGCCGGCGCACCTGGCGCGATGGTACAACCTCGTCGGCTTTTGCTTGCGGCCCGGTTTCGGCGACACCCTCGACAAGTTTCGTATCGACACGCTTTGGAAGTCACTGCATTCACCGCAGCCGGGCCAAGCCCCACCACCGGATCCGGTCGGTGCCGAAGCCTGGATCATGTGGCGACGCGTCGCCGGTGGTTTGTCATTGTCGTTCCAAAAGACATTGTTCGATCGCCTCAAACAAGTGTTGTTGGCGGGGAGAAGCAAGACTGCATTCAAACCGGGGGCCAACGAGTTGGCAGAGATGTGGCGAGCCGCCGCCGCGCTGGAGCGGCTCGACCCGAAAACCAAGACGGCACTGGGAGACACGCTAGTCAAACAAGTTGGCACGCATTCCGTGCCAACTTACGTATTCTGGTCGCTGGCACGACTCGGTGCGCGCTCGCTGTTGTATGGACCCATGAATGCAGTGGTGCATCCCGAAACGGTCGGTGCATGGCTCGATTTGTTACTGCCGTTTCAACCAAGTCACGACAGTGACCGGCTCGCTTGGGCCTTTTGCCTGGCGGAACTGGCCCGGCGAACCGGGCAACGGGCGCTGGATATCGACGAATCACACCGCCAAGCAGTTCTGGCGGCGTTGCAGAAAACTACGATACCGCAAGCATGGCGGCAAATGGTCGCCGAAGTGACGCCTCGCACGAATGCTGAGAGCGCACAGGCATTTGGGGATTGTCTGCCAGTCGGATTGCGGCTGCGCGGTTGACCGATCTGGTCCACACCTTTAACATGAACCTGTTCGCTTTGTGCCAGCAGCTAACATGTCACGGGATGATGTTTGTGCGCCGACTTCGAATTGAACGACTGGAATCCCGAATCACACCTGCGTTCATGAGCTTTCGCGCAGGCGATGGCTTTACCATCAGCGATGACTCGTTCATCGGAGCGAACCTGCCACAAACACCGCAACAGGCGGCGACACAACTGGAAGTCGCCGGGTCGGCGACGCCGACCGGCGAGCGACAAGCGCTGTTGCGTTTTCCCAATCTCTTCGGCAACGGCAGTCATCAGATACCGACAACGGCAACGATTCGGGCCGCGACCATCACGTTATTCGCGACCAATACGAGTGCCGGTACAGTTCCGATTCAGTTCTTTCGCAATCTCACCACATGGAACGCCAACCAAGCAACATGGGACTACTTCATCGATGGCCTCCAGGTGGACAACACGGAACTTGAAATCGTGCCGATCGTCACCCAGACCATGACGAATGGCGGCTATCAAGTAAGCTCGCAACTAATCGCTGACCGCCTGATCGCCTGGCAATCCGGTGTACCCAATGGGGGTTGGGCGATACTCGCGGGCAGTTCCGATACGCAATGGTCATTTGCCAGCGGCGACGACCCGGACCCCACGCGGCGGCCGCTTCTGTCCGTGGAATACACGGTGGTCGGCGAACATAATCCGAACTACGCCGAGTTGGCCGGGCCGCCGCCCAGCCCACTGAAATCCGCATGGTTTGACTGGGCCAACGACCTACGCCAGCGCCGACTTGATCGCGTGCCCACTGACCGATCAAGTACGTTTTACTTCGCACAAAATGGTAGTGACGAAACCGGCTGGGGAACAATCGGTCAACCGTGGAAGAGTGTCGCCAAGGCGAATGAAATCTTGTTAAACTATCCGATTGACTTGCATCTTCGTTTTCGACGCGGGGATGTCTGGCGTGAAACCACGACACTCCGGGTCTATTCAGATGGGATCACTGTTGATGATTATGGCGATGCCAATTTGGCAAAGCCTCTGTTCACACGATTTCAACCGGTTGCCGCGAATGACTGGAGCGGGCTGCCGAACGGTGTCTATCGCACTTCCGGCTTGACATCAGTGGGTTGGCTGCGCGAGGCAGCCGACGGTTTTGCCCACATCTATTACCGTGCCGCTTCGCTAACCGAAGTTGAAATGCACTTGTATTCATGGTGGTACGATGAGACGGGCAGTGACCCGGCCAGCGCGGGGCAGCCGACACTCTATGTCAACGCCAATGGTAGTCCCGCAAGCATCGTGGGCGGCCTTGAGGTCGCGCCGGGTGATGGCCAGGGATGGTACGTCACCGGTGACAACAATCGATTGCAGAATCTACGGCTCGAAGGCCAAGGTATGGCACAGAACGGATTCGGTTATGGGCTTCAGATTGTCCATCACGATCAGTATTGGGAGTTCGTCGGACAAAACTTGGAGGTCTACTACACCGGTTATCACTCCGTTGGACACATTAGCCAATATCAGGGCAGTACCAGCGTGGTCACGCTTGTCGATGTTAAGGCCGGTTTTTGCACGAATCGATCCGGCAATGGATCACCTGGCAGCGGCGATGTCACCGTTTTCGTCTCTTACGCCGATTATGGCGGCAACGAATACTACCAATACAATTGCGAGGCCGTTTCCGGAGCATTGCCCTCGGCCGACTGGGCTCCGCAGCTTGGCATGAAGCACGGTGAGGCGCTTTACACTCACGTCGGCCCGGGCGGACAGATGCGTCTTTTGCTGGCCTGGAAGACGGCCGCCGGTCTTTCTTATCACCCCGTGGCGTTTATCAACGTTCTCGATAGCAGTGCGTCGGCCAATACTCTCGACGACGTGCGTAGCTACATGGTTGAAGATCGGCCAGGCCCGATCTCTTCCTGGTGGCAAAAGCCCAATACGGTAAGTATCAACAATGTTCTCGATCAACAGAGTCAGCCAGCACTTTTCAATCCGTACCGAACGCTGATGTATTATGGTCCATTTAATATCGGCGGATACTTGATCAACTGTACGGCGAAGGTGGATGCTCGCTATCAATTTAATGGCCGATTTGACTTTCTATACTCCGGCCAGGACAGCACTAAGTATATCAACTGCCATATCGATATCTCAAACGCCATCATGCCGTCGTACTTTCGCAATGAGTTCCTTGATCCGTTGGGATTGGCATTCGCCATGACGGTGACCAACACGATTATTTCGATTCAGTCCATCGGGGAAACCGGCGTCAACGCGGTCAACGATGCCCAACATCTGAAAAACAACGCCTACTATTTGCCGAACTTGACACCCAATGTGAGCGCGCAATATACCGGTGATGTCGGCGCGGTGACCCTGCCGCAGCGCTTTGCCGCAGGGATGATCCCATCGCCATCCAATCCAATATTTAATGGCGGTGTCGTCAACGGTTTGGAGTACGATCAGAATCGCCAGCCACGCGGAACTCGACGAACGATTGGCCCGCTCACTGGCGCAGCGTTACCGACTCCCACGGATGTTCGCATTGGCTGGGGCGTCCGCAATATGTCACTCGGCAGCAATTCGATAGTCCCGTCAAACAACACTGATCGCATTTTTCTCGCCTTTTCCGGTGATGTGGACGTGAAAGCGGCATCGCTGCGACTCTGGAGTGCCACCGGTGCTGTGGCACTCGGCGGTTTCAGTTACCAATCAACGTCGCTAACAGCCACGTGGAGGCTCAACACACCTTTGCCGCGCGGCACATACATTCTGGAGTTGGATTCGCAACCCATCAAAGGATTTCATGTGTTGCCGGGCGACTTCGATGGTGATGGCTCTGTCGCCGCCTCGGACTTCATCTTGTTCCGACTGAATTTTGGCGGCACGGGTATTGATG
>JANLTA010000805.1:0-2313 GCA_031362705.1 Gemmataceae bacterium
GCTGTCGCCAAGGCGGCCGCTGCCAATGAAAACTTGAAACCGCGCATGGAGTCATCCTCGGGAGGGAGTGTAGGTTTGCCCAGCAATAGTGGACTTAACCCCATTAACTTAGGAAAGTACCGTGAAAATGGCAGTCAGGAAGTGGAAAGACGCAGAAATGCAAGCAGTTAGCTGGAGGTGGTTTGACGCCCAAAGGCCCACCGGTTGCAACGGGTGGGCGTTCCGCGTTTCTCAACCACCGGCTGGCCGCACTTTCGACGGTTGCGGGGCGGCACCATTCGTCGGCGTCATCGTTGGCTGGCGGGGCATCTTTTTTGTCGTCCAGTCCTTGGGCACTTCCCGCGGCTGGAAGTCGGCCATGGAGATCTTTGCCGCCGGGTTGCACTGCATTATGTCCCACTTCACGACATCGCCGTTGGTCGATTCAAATTCGCATTGGCGAGGCAGAAAGGTATTGGCCCAAAGCACTAATCGAGCCTTCGTGAAATCCTGTCGATCCACTGCGAATTTGGGATCGATTAATAGGTAAACGTAGTTGGGGTCTTCCTTTGCCAGACCCAGTGTAAAACGCCGCTCCGCTTCGTCGGCCTTCATTCCGAAAAGGAAGTTGAGGAAGTTATCCTCGACGAGCTGTCCTGGTTTATTGTTCAGTTCGTGAATGTTCAGCGTTTTGCTGCGCGGCAAGTATTCGTACAGAAATGCTCCTGTGAAAACATACTCTTCGTAATTCGACGGGTCGGTCGTCGAGTCCATGCGCATGTATGCACGATTGGGCCGCAGGAACTTGACTCGGCCTTTCCAGAGCTTTTGTGACTTGGTAACCGCGTCAGTGTCATACCGCCACACCTCGGCGTCCAATGAGCTGACAGTTTTCATTTTCTGCTCCCACAGGAGCAGCAGTTGCTTGAGTCGTGGATTCGGCGGGGCAGGGGGGTTCACCGGCAACGGTTGAGCAGGCGGCTTCTGGCCATTCGGGGTCAGGTTCGGCTGCGTCTGGGCGATGGCGAATGACGCCAGGATGACCGAACTGAGTATTGCAAATCGGTAACGCATGGGGGGGACCTTTGCGCAGCCGGCACCGCCGGCATTCTGGTGTGCTTATAACATAGGCCACCCACACACGGCAACCTGAGTCGTAACTTACTAGCCGCCAACACCTTCCAGCCAATCGTTGCCGTCGCTGCAGCCGTTGCGGCAACGTTTGTTTGGACGCCCTCAAAACGGGCCGCGAAACACTGAATGACTCCGGTCGCTATAATCCGGGAATGACGCGCACCCAGATTCGTATTGTCGCCGGTTCCCTGCGAGGCCGGCCGTTGGCGGTGGATGTACACCCCGGCCTCCGACCAACTCCGCTGCGTGTTCGCGAAGCCTTGTTCAGTATTCTTGGCCATGCCGTGCCCGACCGCATTTTTGTGGATGTATTTGCCGGCACTGGAGTCCACGGGCTGGAGGCGCTAAGCCGTGGAGCCAGCAAAGCCGTTTTCGTCGAACGAGATGGCCGCCTAGCGGGGGCGATTGATGCCTCGCTCACCAAATTCCGACTTGCCGATCGCGGCCGGATTATCCGCGGCGATGTGTACCGCTGGGCCGAACGGTGGATGGTCCCGACCGAGCCTATTAATGTCTTCATCAGCCCGCCGTTTCCCGACTTGACTGAGAAGGACGAGGAGTTCGCGGCTCTCATCACCGGTTTGCAATCCCGCGTGGCCCAGGGCAGCGTAGTGATCGCACAACTCGAAGAGGGATTCGATCTCGCTTCGCTCCCAGACCCGGAACGCTGGGACATCCGACAATACGGCCGGAACATCCTGGCATTCTGGGAACCGTTGGTAGCGGAACAGCCGTGAAAAGGGTTCAGGCTGCCTTGGCTAGATTCGGCAAAGTGCAGATTGTTCGTGACTCTCGATGTTTCAAACAGGCAAACAACATCGCAGATTGCAACATGAATACCCACGTGTAGGCACCATAAACCTGTGCCAGCTTGGCCCAGTCGTCAGGCAGAAGTGACGTGCTGGTGGTGGCCATCGCCAGGGCGGATACGACCAACGTCGTGGCCGTAGCGAATCGCATTCGTCTTGTTAATCGACCTGCAGCAAGTTGATAACACAACACCGCAAACGGGAGGATCATCGTCACGGCGTGGTGCTTCCATGTGCGCTCGCTGAACAGCAGCATACCAAGCAGCACGATAGCAAACTCTGCTCCCAACTTCGATGTCCGGCGTTCCGTAGTCGGCGTTCGACACGCCCAGAGAACGCCTCCGGCAAACACGGCCATGAACGCTTTGACGATCCATTTCGCGTTGGAGCC
>JANLTA010000872.1:0-2059 GCA_031362705.1 Gemmataceae bacterium
ATCGTGGCGGTTTGTCATGTGCGATGGCGGAGTTGGTTCGACGCAACGTGTCATCGCTCATTTGGCGATTGACAAACGCATCAACGTCGTATAGGAGTTTATCATGGCGGTCGTGATATTGAGTGCCGAGGCGGCTCGGCAACTCGAAGAATTGCAAGTCGTACCGCACTCGCGCGTTGTACGGCTGTTACGGCGGCTGGAATCGTGGCCCGAGGTCAGCGGGGCAAAACCCTTGTCCGGCGACTTGGCTGGGTACTTCCGTCTTCGAACTGGTGATTATCGGGTACAATTCCGTGTCATCGGCGAATCGGTGCGGGTTGAGAAAATCGGCCACCGTGACGGCTTTTACGAGGATTAACCAATGCCTGTATCTTCATTTCAGGTGGATGGTCGGGCTTTTGTCGTCGTTGAGCGGACGGAATACGACCGACTCGTGACGATGTCGCGGGCCGCCGAATTACCGGCGTTGCCCAATGCCGATGCTCACGGAAACTATCCGGCTGTCGAATATGCTGTGGCATCTTTGGCCCGAAAGATCATTCGGCAACGTGCCGCCGTCGGGTTGACACAGCGGGAACTGGCCAAGCGGGCTGGCGTTCGGGTCGAGACGTTGTGTCGCATAGAGACAGGCAAGCATACGCCGAGCGTGCCGACCATTGAACGACTCGACCGCGCGCTGCGGCAAGCGGCTGGGAAGAAAAAAGTTGGCAAAGCACGCTGACACTTCAATACCTCCTTCACTGGCTCGTCGGGCTAATTCCCCGTGGCAATCGCCAGCAACTCACCCGGCTGTTCCGCCACGAAATCCGGTTTCGCGGCTAGGTGTTGGTCGCGGCTCATGGTTCCCCAACAGGTGGTAAACGGGGACAGGGGCGGTAACGGGGACACAGGGCGGTAAACGGGCAGTGTAAACGGGGACAGGGGCAGTGTAAACGGGGACAGGCACCTTTGTTCTCGATGGTTGCCACACTCGAGGTGGGCGCGTGTGGCGCTTAGTTTGTGAGCCGAACAGGTCGGCCCATTTGTCGCTGTTGGCGAGGGGGTAGGAGGTGAGTTCGTTTAAGCGACAGATACGCCGGATTGTTTGTCCTGCGGCATCGCCTTTCAACGCACCAACTCATCCATGAACCTCATTGATTCCGTGTTAGAAAACCACTTCCGGCGTTGGTCTTCCAAGGTTGAACCAACTCAATTCACGGATCAACCCTGCAATTGACGCCTGCCACGGGCTGGATCCGAACCCGCAACTTGCGTCAATTCATCGGCTCCGGAGGCCGATATACACAACTGTACACTGCGATTCAATAATGTCCAGCACGGTTGCAAAATAATTCCCACGGGCTTCATCAGGCCATTTGCAAGTCGGGCGGTCATGTCCACGGCACATGGCCATGTCTCACAATATGCAAGTCTCACCATGTTCCCGCAAAGCCGGGAAACATGCCACACAGAAGCAGCACTCTGCGGCAATGCCACCGGCCGCAGCGAAACACGCCAACTGCCAACGCACTCGCCGCACTCAGCAATCTAATCGGTTTCCCGAGCGCCACAATTGAAAGCGAATGAGCTAAAATGAACCACACTTTTGAACTCGCCATTGGCGATATATCAGTTTAACGCAAGCCGCAATCGAACATCCTTTAGCCTTTTTTCGATCTCAGCGACAGCAACTGCGCCAACACCAGGGAACTGCTCTAATCGTTCGGCAGTCATGGCGGTCAAATCGCCGATGGTGTCAATCGCATTTGCTCTGAGTTGTTTATTGACTCGCTCCGAGAGTCCTAAAGTCTCGACTGGATCTGAAGCTCTTGCATCCACGACAATGAACCGTTTGGAATAGGCTAATGCAAAGCTAATTGATCCGCTCAAGCTAACAAATGCACCTGTCCAACCAAAGAGATTCAATGCACGATTGAAATAGACACCAAAAGGAGCCCAGATCGCAAATGCATCGTAACCACTCCCTTCATAGTGTGGCCGCCACGGAAGGTCGGTTTTCTTTTCTTTTGCGAGCTCTTGCAGTTCTTGAAATTCGGCTGAATAACTCCAGCCGCGAATG
>JANLTA010000947.1:0-6709 GCA_031362705.1 Gemmataceae bacterium
CAAGCGTCTACCCCTCACCCCCGTCCCCTCTCCCTCTTGGGGAGCGGGGGGATAGTCTGCGTCTACCCCTCACCCCCGTCCCCTCTCCCCCAAGGGGAGTAGGGGGAAATCAACCCCCTCACGAATCCATGTCATGACGGGTTATTTGCTGCCGGCCGCGATCTGGTCGAGCTTTTTCTCCACTCGGTCCACGAGCCCCTTGGGCAATGTCGAATAATGGAGCGGCGTGGCTAGGGCTTGTCCTTCGTGTGTCACCCAGCGCAGGAAGTCCACGATAGCCGTATCTGTTCCCGGCTTCTGTTTGACATATGCGACGGCCCAAACTGTTCCACTGATCGGGTAAGAACCTTTGCCCGGCGCATCGGTCAGCGAATAGCGTAGATCGTCGGGGATGGTCGCCAATGATGCGTCGGCGGCGGCGGTGACAGATTCCATTGTTGGTTTGATCGCCGCACCTTCCTTATTGACGACGTTGCCATAGAGGATTTTGTTTTGAATGGCGAACGTCAATTCGATGTAGCCGATGGCACCTGCGGTCGCTTTGACGGAACCCGCGACGCCTTCGTTACCTTTGGAGCCGATGCCGCACGGCCAGTTAACCGATGTACCGACGCCGACTTTCTTTTTCCATTCCTCGCTGACCTTGGAGAGGTAATCGACCCAAATATAGGTGGTCCCGCT
This sequence comes from Gemmataceae bacterium, assembly GCA_031362705.1. Taxonomy (GTDB): domain Bacteria; phylum Planctomycetota; class Planctomycetia; order Gemmatales; family Gemmataceae; genus JAIBBI01. The sequence goes on from JANLTA010000947.1 coordinate 682, forward strand.
TCCTTCAGAGCGGTGAACCACGGCGATACCCAAGTCTGGCAATGTCACATTTGGATTGAGCGCTTTGATGGCGTCGTCATTCCATTTGGTGATCTTTCCGAGAAAAATGTCGGCAAGCACCGTCCCGGAAAATACCAGCGGCGTCTTTATTCCTTCAAGGTTGTATGCAGCAACAACGGCCCCCATCGCCAGCGGGATATGCACAACTTCGCCGCCGGTCTCCTTGGTCTTGCCGAGTTGCTCTTCGTTCATCGGACTGTCGGTGCAGCCGAACTCGACCGTCTTGGCGGTCATTTGCTGAATGCCACCACCCGAGCCGATGGATTGATAATTGACCTTGATGCCTTTGGCTTTGTTGTACTCGGACGCCCATTTGCTCATCAGGGGATAAACGAATGTAGACCCGGCCGCGTTCAAGCGATCAACGGCTGGCTTGGTGCCCGATGTCGTAGTGGGCGTGTTGCCGCCGCCGCAACCTACCAAGGTGATTGCCAGTAGAAACATCGTACCCGTTCGAATCATTCGATGCATGATGGCACCCATTTGCGCATTCCAATCCATGTCTTGAGATTAGCGTATCGACGCGACCACGTCTGTGAAGGATTGGTGTAGGGGAAGCAAGTTCGCCTCCCTCGAAGGGACGGGCAGGGGAGGGATTGATGACTTGCATCCACATTGGGCAGTGTCCTTTGATGGCTGGGCCTAAATACAATCCCTCCCCTAACCCCTCCCTTCGAGGGCACCGGTATGGACACAACTTTGTGACGGGGCAATCTCGTTTCGATCGAAACGGGACCGTCCGGTTTGGCCCAACGGGCCAACCTTCCTTAGCCCAGCCCATCGGGCTGGGAAGGGCACGAATCAAATCCGGCGGTCTGAAGGACCGCGCTCACGCGGCCCGAAGCGTTGCGCGCAACCGGAGTGAAGCGCGATCCTTCAGACCGCGAAAACGGTCTTGCACCCGAACCCAGCCCGATGGGCTGGGCTAAGGAAGGTCGGCCCTTTGGGCCGAGCAGAATTGATGCCACGTCGGTCATGGAAATATTTCCTCGACCAAAAGATGTGTCCATACCTATGCTTCGAGGGAGGGGAATCAAACAAGACCCAAACTCGTCGCGCCGATCGGTCAGCTTCCCGGCAGGCGTTGACTGCGATAAAGCCGGTCCAAATCTGTCAGGGCAAGAATGGCTGTTAGGCGGTCGCCCGGTTCCAGGCGGTGTTCGGCAATGCTCGTTGGCGGCGTTCCGGAGCGCGTGGTTACGGTGACCGGCACAATGCCGAAATCATCGATCAATGATTGCACGGTTTGGCCGTCGACCAGCGCTTCGCCGGCAGCGACAGTGATTTCGATGGCCGTAAGCATCTTGCCGCCGACCATGAATATGGAACTGATACGGTCGCCGTAAAGCGCCGCAGCAAACGCCGGGGCGGCTAACGCCGGGATCGAAACTGCCATGCGAATATTGGCTGCATCACGCAATGACTGCGCCATATCGGCATCCGAGAGTCGCACGACCACCCGTTGTTGGGGTTTCAGTTCACGGACCAGCAATGCGGTCTCGACGTTGACCAGATCATCGTTGGTCGCGCAAACGACGGAGCGGGCGGTTTCGACTTTGGCTTGCTTCAACGCCTCGGCCACGGTGCAATTGCCGACGACGACGGCCGCTCCCAACTGGCGCGACGTGGCCAGAAACGTGTTGTCGCGGTTGGATTCGATCACAACGACCGATTGCCCGGAGCGCAACAATTCCTCAACGACGCGAAAGCCGACGTTGCCAAGTCCGCATACCACAACGTGCCCGCCGTCGGGGATGCGCCGCAATTCGAATGCGCCGCCGAGCCGGGCACGCACCAGGTAGTTGGTGAAGATCGCCGTAAAGGCCGCGAGCAGAGCCGCGCCGGCCAGCTTGAGGCCACTGACGAACATCTTGAACCACGATGGCTGTGCCTCCGCGTTCATGTCCGTGCCCGTCGCCATCACGCTGACAGTGTGGTAAACGGCCGATGCCAACGAATCGCCGTGTAGGCAATAAATCACGGTGCTGAACACCAGCAAGCCAAACAGGATGGCAAACGCAATCCGGACCGGTTTTTCAACGTCAAAGAACGTATGCGCGATGGCACGCCACTGGCGACGTAACCAACCGGCCCAGCGCACATCGCCATCATCCGCAGTTTCATCGCCAGTGAACTGCGCCACTTCGGCAGTGCGACCACAAACGACCACGCGGTCACCTGCTGACAACACTTCCTTTCCGGTCAATTCGGTCAAGAGTCGCGCCCGGCCAGTTGCGGGCAGCCAACCCAGCAGCAATGCGGGGTGCGTCACAGACGCCAGCGATTGGCCAATCCAAGGACTGCCCTCGTTGACCTTAAACTCCACGACGGGTCGCAATCCATCCGATGACGTGACACTGCCCAAGGCTGCCCCGGTGCGGGCGACTTGCGCGAGCAGTGGTGCCGACAATGCCGACACGCTCAGCGCGACGACATTGGCCATCGACTTGCCGAGCCGAGGCACCAGCGTGGGGTTGAATGCCCGAACCACGATGCGAACATCGGCAGCCATCGCGCGGACTGCTAGCGCGGTCGTCAAATTGACGAGGTCATCGCTAGTGCAAATGATGACGCCACGCGCTCGCGTTACGCCGGCACTTTCGAGAACGGATTTCTGCCGGCAGTCGCCGATGATGAACTGGACGTTGGCCGGAGGATTGGTGGGTCGATTGAAATCAATGACCACGATCGGTACATCGTCGCTTCGCAGGCAATCGAGGACGTGGCGTCCCACCTTGCCGAAGCCGCAAAGAATGACCGGCGGATTCATACTCACAAACTAGCGATTAGCGGCCGCCGACGCCCATTGCGCGGTCGATTTCGGTGAATGTGGCTCGTCGCCAGGCTTCTTCCAATTGAGCGACGTTGTTCAACCCGTAGTGCCGCTGCAATGCCGCGTCGAAGCCGCTGGTGGCATCCCTCAAGAATTGAATGAATTCCGGAGCGCCTTTGCGGTTGACCAGGAACTCAACCACGGACACGCTCTCGACATAGAAGACCGTCACGCTGGCTGCATCCGGATATTCGGTGCGCGTAAGGATCTTCGTGAGCGGAATCAGCTTGGATTCATTGCGCAAACGCACCATCGTTTTTAGATAACGCTCCACCTGCGAGCGCGGCTCGGACAACACGGCCATGCCTTCATCGGCCCAGCGGGGCAGCGAGCCATCCGGGAACAAGTCCGCTAACACGACATGCGTAATCTCATGTGGCAGAGTGATACCGGCCAAGTCCGGATTATCCGCACGCAGGTCAATGCGGCGCGACGTGATCTTGCCGTTGGGCATCTTGATGGACGAGTGTCCCGGCGATGTCGCACTCTGTTGTGTAGCCTGAGCATAGCTTGCGCCGTTGACGTGCAAACAAATCTCGCAGGTCGGCTCCCAATTCGCAGGTGCCGTGTTGGCCCATTTCGTAAAGGCGGCCGCGCGATGCTGCTCCGCGGCGCGGAGAAACTGTTCGGCGTAAGTTGCCTCTTGGGCATGCAACAAACGGAAATTGGTTGTTTCTGCCTTTTTCCAGCCGTTGCCCGCGTCACTGTGACGAATTGAAGAACTCGGCGCGGCACCAGTATCACCGAGTTGCAATAACAGTTGCTGACCAAACTTCGCCAACTGCGTGTCTTGCGGCGCCATCGCCAAAGCGGAGCGAACATCGCGCTGTAGTTCCGCCAACGGAGTTTGCCCCGCGTTGTGCCGTTCGACGACGCCGTGCAGCAGACAATAGGCGTATTGACCCTGCTGCGCCGGACTTAATCCCTCGGCCTTGGCGAACAATGTACGGGCCTCGCCAAAACGACGATCCGCAAATGCTTTTTCCGCACTGGCCAATAGTTCGAGGGATGTTCGCGCCTCGGATGGCTTCGGCGGCGATGTCTCCTCGTCAGGCCGGACGCCACGTGCGATTTCCCGTTTCGGTGCAGTGGGAAGTGCGCCTCGATCCAACACCGCGAGCCGTTTGCGATAGACCTCCAGCGTCTCGGTCTTATTGGCAAGTTGTAATTCCTTGACGTAGGTCTGATAAGCTTCCTTCAACGTCAACAGATACGCCGCGTCGCCTCGGATCTTACTGAGCTGCTTTTCCAGAAGGTCCACCGCTTTGGCCGTCTCTCCGCGTGACAGCAGCTCCCGGCCGTGCCGCAGTGTTTCCTGTAGTGCCAACGCATCGGCGACGGCCAATGGCGGATCGCCGGCGCGAGCCGTCAGCGACAACAAAAACAACACCACGAGAGTTCGGCGAAAAATCGGTGTCATCGTGTGAGCGTCCTTGCTCAAGACATGAGACCCGAACCGGGTCCGTGAAAACAGGCGGCGACAACCGTGGCTGCGACATCCTGCCGATGCCACGATCCAACGAAACGATACCCGAGGCCGCCGGTTCTTGGCAAGTCGAGGTTGGGGCAGCTATTTATTCGGCCGGTAAAGCACGCTAATCGCCGCGAGATCCCGGCGAATCTTGCGCTCCAACACATAGGCAAATACGCAGCCCGCGAATCCGAAGGCCACGAGCGCCTTCATCGTCGCGCGATCCTGGGATTCGATTACGACGAGCGTCGCGATACCGACGAACGGCACGGCTACGGCGGCCAACAGATTGGGTCCGAGCGCCCGGCCCAGCCGTTCAAGTGCGGTGATTTCGGTCGGTGGCGGGGTGCCGGCCCGCAGCAATATCGGCATCAACCCGCGCAATGCCAGATAGGTCACCAGAAAAAACGGATACACCGCGGCGATCAACCCGCACAGCGTCAGCGATACCAGAAAATGCAAGTGGGCATCCAGCGGCAACCAGCCGAAAAGTACATCAAGCGAAACCGGCCAAAGGATGCCGGCGAGAAACCAACTGGCGACGCACACCAAGGACGCGATCATTCCCAATCGTAAACAACGTTGTCGGGCCTTGGCGAGTTGCTCTGGTGCGACGCTGACACAATCGCTTAGTTGCCGAACAACTCGGGACACCGGCCAAGAAAACCAACAGTAAACGAAGAGCGCAGCCGGGAAGAATACGCCGTTGATCACGAGCATCAGTGTTTCAAACGTGGCCTGCGCGTCCGGCCGGGCGTTGATCACGGCGGCCTGGTTGTATCGGATGTTGAACCACGAAGCGACCAGGTTCGGGGCGAGGCCAAGCGGCAGCATGGCTGCGATAGGAAATCGACGCACCCAATTGACAGGCCCGCGCGGTTCGTCATTCAGCAGCGTCTGCGTTTCGGGGTGAAGGCACAATTCCAAAGCTTGCGCGAAATCATCCGCGCTGGCAAACCGACCGGCCGGATCACCGGCCAGGCAGCGGCGAAGCACATCAGCAAGTGCTTTGGGGCAATTCGCCGGTAGTTTCGCTTCAGCAGTCGCGAGCAATCCACTGCGGCGCGATGTGATCAGCGCCGTGAGTGTGTCGAAGTAGTCACCCGTGTGCTTTTCGTCGGCGAATGGTCGTTCGCCGGCCAGCAACTTCCACAGCGTCATGCCAAGCGAATAGATATCGCTTCGCGCATCAATTTCTTCGGGGGCGCGGCTGTGTTCCATCACCTCGAGTTGCTCGGGAGCCATGAATGGCAGGCTGCCACCGAAGATCGCCTTCGGTCCCGGCTCCTTGAGTTGCGAACTGCTGACGTTGAAGTCCGCCAATTGCGGCTCGCCGTCGGTCGTCAACAAAATGTTGGCGGGTTTGACGTCACGATGCAACACGCCATGCCGGTGGGCATAAGCGAGAGCCGCCGCTGCCCTCGCACCGATCCAGCATACTACCTGAGGCCACGTCATCGCCCGTAATTGCCGCCGCTGGTCTGTGTCCGTCGACGCATCCAACTCATTGGCCGTCATCGCTGCATCAACGGCATCCAGGAGCGTCTTTCCGCACCATTCCGGTTTTGCCGTTTTCTTGGCATGCTCAATGACGTCGTCCAGCGTGCCGCCGGCGATGAACTTCATGGATAACAAACTCAACTCAGCCTCGGGAATCGTCCGCA
>JANLTA010000923.1:0-1936 GCA_031362705.1 Gemmataceae bacterium
ACACGCTACTCGTTGGCGCGCGGTATGGTTGCCCGCTCGCCGGCAGAACCAAAGTTCCTCACGCTGGTTCTCGATGGTGCCGGCCCTTACGGCGATGCTTACCAGGTGAACTCGGCCAACAACGGGCCTTATGGCGACGCCATCACGCAAGAGTTGATCCCGCACGTCGAAAAGACTTATCGTGGAATCGGCGATGGGAATTCGCGATTCACCGATGGCCACTCCACCGGCGGCTGGGTGTCGTTCGCACTGCAGGTCTTTTATCCCGACTTCTTCAACGGCTGCTGGTCATTCTGCCCCGATCCGGTTGATTTTCGCGCATACGAAGTCATCGACATTTACAAAGACACGAATTCCTATGTGAATCGCCACGGCTTCGAGCGGCCGGCTCAGCGGCAGATCAATGGCGATGTCATTTACACCGTGCGCCACGAGTGCCAGATCGAAAATGTGCTGGGCCTCGGCAACCGCTGGTGGCTATCCGGCAAGGATTGGTGCGCCTGGAACGCCACCTTCGGCCCGCGCGGCGACAATGGCCTGCCCAAGCCGCTCTGGCACGCCAAGACCGGCGACATTGACCGCTCCGTCGTCGAGCATTGGAAGAAGTACGATCTGCGGTTGGTACTTGAATCGAACTGGAAAACGCTGGGGCCAAAACTGCGCGGCAAGTTGCACATTTATTCCGGCGACTGCGATGAGTACTTCCTCAACAATGCCGTCCGCATGTTGGACCGCTTTTTGAAAGCCGCAGATCCACCGGCTGATGCCACAGTGACTTTCGGCACCTACGTCGGCCACAGCTTCCATCCGCTGTCCGAGAAACAAACGCTGGAAGCGATGGCGGCGGCGATGAAGAAGTAGCGCGGCGTACTTACATATCTTCCGCAGCGATGACTTCGCCGGCGGCATAAGTGCTCAAAGCGCGGTACACGTCCGGACGGATGGTTTGCCGCAGCCAGCGGACGCTGCCGTCGCACGAGAGGAACTGACAACCACCGGCATGCCGGCTGCGGAAGCCGCTGATCATGTCGTTACCATTGCGGTTGTCGCCGAACGGGTCGTAACCGAAGACCGTCGGCGTGAGCAACGTCTGGTTCATCGGTTCATCACGCGGCTTGGCGCCAATGCCGAACTGGGCTGTAGTCGCAAATACTGACCCGTACCACGGATGGCCCGGGTCGCCGGCGCCGGCTGCACCCCAGCATTGATCGAGGATTGCCGGTTTGCCCAGGGTGGCATCGTTGGCTTGCTGAGAGGGATTGCTCAAATTGCGCACGCGGCAAGCGGGCGTGCCACCGGCGGCGTCGCCCAATGCGAACGTCATGCTCGTGCCATCGCGGATGTCGCCGATGCGAATGCCGCCTTTGGCATCATCGGTCGGGCGAATGCCGAAGACGCCGCGCACGGTTAAGGGCGTCTTGTTCTGGCTAGCGTTTAGCGACCCGGTAGCGCCGCGGCAAAATGCGTAGTCGCAAGCACCGGAAACCGGCAGATTGCCATAACCCCACGGCGCGCTGATCGTGCCCAATTCCATCGTGCCGGCATCGCGGTTGCTCGGACAATAGAAGATCTTGATCTGCACGACAATCGCGGGGAAGTTAATGGGATCCCACCACGGTTGATCGAAATGGTAGAGCTTGAAGGCGTTATCCTGTTCGATGTACGGCAGCAGCACTGTGAAGCCCGTGGCCTCGGCATCGCTGACATTGGCGGTCAAAGAAGCCAACCCCGGCGGAAACGCGCCCTGGCCGTCGTGATAGCCAATCAACGCCAGGCCGAGTTGCTTGAGATTGTTCTGGCACTTAGTGCGAAGCGCCGCCTCACGCACTTTCTGGACGGCAGGCAACAATAGACCGATCAGCGTGCCGATGATGCCAATGACCACCAGCAGCTCGATCAGCGTGAATCCCCGGTGCCGTTGTGCCATGACCGGTTC
>JANLTA010000954.1:0-3514 GCA_031362705.1 Gemmataceae bacterium
ACATATTCACTCATCCGCCAAGATTACATTACGCCCCAAGGGGCGGGGAATTGACCCCAAGTGATTAACAAATTGACCATTCAAGCCCTGGAATCCGAAATTTCAAGCTTTTTTGGCCACTAAGTCTCGTGAAATATAGATAGTTTGCTATATAAACAAGAGCATTTGAAAATTGACCCCATAAGAGTCAATGCAGGGCTTCATCGAACAGCGTGAGCAATTGCCGCGCGAACAGGTCCATATTGGCGCTGCGATCTGACAGGCCGGTTTCAATCGTTCTGGTTTTGGAAGTCGGCCCTACAACGGCAACACACACGTGGCCCGGCAAATCGCCATAACGACTTCCCGAAGGGCCAGACGCGCCACTCTCGCAGAGCCCCCAGGTAGTGCCAAGTTTGTCGCGGATCTTGCTGGCGACAAGGTTGGCGTAGGGTTCAGTTTCTGCGCGCATTCCGGCGACATCGTCGGCCGTCAACCCAAGCAGCGCTTTGCCGGCTTGGCGCGTGTAGACCACCGCCCCGCCGACGAAGTAAGCCGACGCGCCCGGTATCGCCAGCAACGCGGCGCAGACAAGGCCACCGGCGGAGCCCTCGACAACGCCGACGGTCTGACCGCGTTCGCGCAATGTGGCTGAGACGCGGGTGGCAAGGGCGGCAAGTGGGGCGAGGGTGGATGGGTCAGGCATGGCAAGTCCTTGGGTTGATATCGACCATCTTCGTTCATCAATTACCCCATCTGGAGCTGACTCCACTTCACCGACACAATATTGTTCAACAAAAAGAATTTGGTGAAGGGGCGACAACTCCACACTTTATCGCTGAAAACGCTAGGTTTGTACCCTTACCCGGCGAACTTCCTGTCCCCCTTTCGTTGAAATGGCAGGGCGAACCATCAAGTCCAAACCCAACTGAACCGCTGTCTTTAAGTCGGCTGTTGTATTGACAGCACGAGCCGGGCCGGTTGCCTTTTGGGCCGAGAGCACGATATCCCCACGTCGGAGACCAGCCTTCAGGAGGCGAGTTCCAACCCGAGTGAGCTGGCAACCTGCCATCCCCTTGACCGATTCACAATTGTCCTCTTGCGGCTGACCGCCGTGCTGTGGTGTGGACCCGACCTTTGCAGCCTGCAATGCAAACGTTGTTCCTTTCAACGTACCGAAGTTGAAACTCACCGTCGTCCCGGGGTCGCAAGCCTTGCCCAAAGTTAAACCGAGCATGTTGGCGACAGCATCAAGCAGCGCCCATTCGATTGCCCCGACAGAGGCCTCAACCGGGCCAAAGATCTTGGACTGTCGAGTCGCCACACCACCAGAAAACACAAATACGTCCGCTGCAAAATCTCGGTTAGCAGCAAGGGCCCAAAATTTCACAGTGGATTCCCCACGGCTCATACCAAGATAGTTGGCGTCCTGCATGTTGGTGGCGCGAACATGAGGCCTGTACAAAACGGTTGATGCGAAAGCAACCCCAGACTTCGCGGACTCAAGAACCTTGTAGTCAATTGACCCTGCACCCTCGCCTCGTCCGAAGCCAGCAGTCAAGCCACTCTCTTTGGTCACCTCGTTGTTCAAATTTGAGACGCCATCTAGCGAAGCGACGACAACAAGATTGGGCATTCGTGATCCTAGAAAACCTCGCCATTGTTGAGGCGACTTGCCAATTACGCGAAAGACCGGCGTGAGGCCGACGGCAACCATCCGCGATTCGAGTCGATTGGCGTAGGTGTAGGGCACTGTCTGGCCAACGAGAGGGGCACCCGCTGCGCTCTCTGCACCAGCTACGACAACGGTCAGCCCTTGTGGAGCAAGATGCTTCCGAAGACAGGCCGAAATGCGATCAAGATCTTCCACCATGGCTTGCCTCGAACCATACGAGGCCTCCTCCGTGGCAGAGGTGCTAGGCCTTGACTTAGGCGACCAATTTGGAGCGCTATCAGTCGTTCCACAACCGGCCAGTTGCAGCAAGACCAAGGTGATGGGTGTCCAGGCAATTTTCATGGCAAAACCTCTTGCATTTCTATCGTGAGATGACAACGTTCGTAGTGATGCGTGAATTTCTACAAGCACCTGCACCGGAACAATCCACGTTTCCGATCGCGGCATTCGACATATCAGTCACACGTGCGGCCGCGTTTGCAACATCGTCAGCTTGGGCTTTGGCGTGCGCGACTTGTGCCCGAACGTTTGCCCTTGCTAAAGGGGTCGAAGGCGGGGGGCTGGAGTTCATGGTTGCCGGTGGCCCAAAGGACGCCGGCACCTCAAAGGGCTGATCGGCCGCCGCGCCGACACTGAATATTGCCAGCGCGGCGATCATTGCCAAGGTAGCGGGCAACTTGAGCATGATTCTTCAGCGCGCGACATTCGAGCCGGCAATCAGCGATCCTTGTACGGTCACGCGGCCATGGTTTTCGAAGTAGGCCGAGTTCTTCGTGCTCTTTCCACCCTCGGTTACATTGCTGCCAAGGATCGCTTCACCCTCGCGCGTGAACGATGCCGTGCCGCCACGCAGACCCACACGCGCTTGCCCACTCGTTCCGGGCAAGACCGTGATCTCTCCTTTATTCAAAAAGTACGCGGTGTTGCCGCTCATGTCGCCCGCAGATGCCGCTCCAATCATCAGCGTAAGCGATGCAATTCCGACGAGGTTTGTGTGGAAAAATTTCATCATGACTCCAGGTTTTGACCATGCCGAAAATTCGACATAGGTGTATTTGAGACCTCGGCCCACCGTTGGGTCAACGGTCAATTGATATGTTGTGACCGACTAGCTCCGAGTCGAGGAGCCATGAAAACCGAGTGGACGCCGAGCTGAAATCACTCCGCACCGAGTGCGCGGCGAGAATGTAACAATAAGCTGGTCACAACCACATGAAATCATCGCAAAATCATGAGTTACGTTCCGCCGTCTATGAGCAAATCTGCAAATTTCACCCCGTGGCAGCCGGATGCGAGCACGCTGATCGGAAATCACAAAGACGAATGGGTGCGAAACCTTGCGCTGGTTCCTGCTGAAGGCATCGACAACTTTGAGACCGGCTCCAGGGTGCTGGCGGCGCTGCGGGGCTACGGAAAATCATCTCTCATGCGCAGGCGTGCGGCAGCGCTCGCCATGGTGGACGGCAATCAGATGGTGACGGACGCGAACCCATACGTGAACGAACTGATGGGTGGCAAAGTGGAGTTACCCGAAGACAATAAGGAGCGAGGGAAACTGTTGTCGGATGCGTGGTGGACATCCACGTTCAACGCAATCGCATGGGTGTTGTTTGCCGCAACAGCATTACGCAACAATCAGACATGGGGCACACCTGCAAGCGGCAATTTGAACCAAAATTCAGAAGTATCTAACTTCCGTGAATTGATTGAGACGGCAAAAAAAAACGTTGACGTCTTCGATGAGCAAAATGTCGAAAATGGGATTTTGGCCTTTTTTCTTAAAGCCTGGAAAGAGTCGAAATATCGTCATACGGATTTCGTTTCGCCCCTGATCCAATGGGCCATTGAACATTGGGCCGG
>JANLTA010000958.1:0-3107 GCA_031362705.1 Gemmataceae bacterium
TCCTTGCTGCGAATCAGGCCTGTCACCGGATCGATCAATTGGTTTTGCAAATCGTAATTGACATCATTCGCGCTATGCGTGGTGACCCGGTTATCCGACTTGTCGAACGCGCCGTAGGAATCAAAGCCATTGAAGCGCGGGTCGAACGCGCCGCTGGTCTGAAACGTGACCTGATGCCGGCCGAACAGCGGGTTGTATGGATTGGTGACATAGTTGATGTTGATCGTGTCGCTGCCGGCCGAGCCGCTCAGATACCATGCGCGTCCCGTTGATTTGGCGTAGTTCTTCCACGCATCGCCACCGGATGCGCCGGCGTTTTGCATATCCTCAAACTTCGTGCCGTCGCGGTTGTACAACGTGTCAGGGCCGCCGTTGCCGTACAAGAAATCCAACCCGGTGCCACCGTACAGTTGATCGCCGCGCGTCGTGTTCGCGCTGCCCAGCACCCGGTTTAACCCGGTATCTTCGGAATGACTTGAGGTCTCGCTCGTCCACGGATACAGGATGTTCGCCCCCATGCCACCGATCATGTCGTCGTTGCCGAGGCCGCCATAGAAGGTGTCGATGTCAATCGCCGCGCTGCCGTTGGACGTGTCACCCCACAGGCGATCGTCGCCGGCGTTGCCGTACATGGTGTCACTCCCCGGTCCACCCTCAAGGCGATCCGGCCCATTGGTGCCACGAATGATGTCGTGACCCGGGCCGCCACCGATGACCGTGAGCCACGTTTGCGTATACGCCAATTGCGCTACTGTCGTTGGTAAAAACGTTGCGTTGATCGAATCGTTGCCCATCAAGCCGGCGATTTGAACCTGTTCAACCAGCACGTTGCCAGTCGGCGTGTTGCCAGCTCGCCAACTGACTTGCCACGTGCGTAGGATCGCCGGCTGCAATGGGTCGGTGCCCGTGTAAGCAATGTTGAGTTTGCCCGTGAACATATCTTCGGTGAGATTGATCGTGTCGTTGAAAATGGCATTGCCAGTCCCGTCAAATGACTTATCGCCTTGTACAAGTAAGATGTCGACTTCGCTGAGGTCCGGCGAGTCGCCGACCGTAGTATTGCCGCCATGACCATCGAAGCTATCTTCGCCGACACCGTTCCGCGAGTCGGTATCCAGCACGAGGATGTCCACGCCCCAACCGCCGAAGAGTTGATCCGCACCGCCCTGCCCTTCCAGCCAATCCGAATCCGGTCCGCCGAAGACGACATCGGCCGCACCGCCACCGAAAAGTTGATCCTGGCCATAGCCGCCGCTTAGAGTATCGGCCGCACCGATCGCGCCTGCATTGGTGTTCTTGGCGTAAGCGGTGCCCGCAAGGTAATCGCCGTGCAGGAAGTCATTTCCGGCATCGCCGATCAGTTTGTCCTGGCGAAGGTTGCCATAAAGCAGGTCCGACCCGTCGCCGCCGAACAGTTCATCGCCTATCAAATTAGCTTCTGTGGCTGCAATGTAACCGGCGTAGGCGTACAACGTGTCGGCACCCGCGCCGCCATACAATCGTTGACCGGCTTGATTTCCGCTTTCACCTGCGTCACCGAAGACAAGATCGTTGCCGCCGTCACCCATCAGCCAATCGCGGCCATCATCGCCGCGCAAGGTGTCGGCGTCGCCACCACCGCGTACCAGATCGTTGCCGGTGCCGCCGGCCACGAAGTCTAAACCAAGCCCGCCGTCCACATAGTCATCGCCGGCATCACCGCCGACGCTATCGTTGCCGTCGCCGCTGAACAGAAAATCGCCTTCCGAGCCGCCCGCGATAGTATCGTTGCCGTCGTTCACCACGCCGTCGAGAGAGCCGGTAACTACATCGGGCCGCACATGCGGCCGGAAGCCAGCATAGCCCAATTCCATTTCAATGGGATCGAGCAGCGAACTACGATTGATGACGACGGTCGCGCTGCCACCCCAAATCACGTCACTGCCACCGTCGCCGCTGAGCGAATCATCGCCAACGCCGCCGATGATGAGGTCATCGCCACTACCGCCAAACACGGTGTCATTGCCCGATCCGACATCGATGATGTCCGCGCCCGCATCGCCATAGACTTTGTCGTTGCCCAACCCCGCATCGAGGTTGTCGGAGCCGTCGCCGCCATAAATGATGTCGTTGCCGTCGTCGCCGGTGACAGTGTCAGCACCGGTGCCGCCTTCGATCACATCGTTATTGGCACCGCCGAACAGTTGATCGAAGCCATCGCGTCCATACATGGCATCATTGCCAACCTCACCGGAAATCGTGTCGTTGCCGATGCCGCCGTCGAGATAATCATTGCCGTCGCTGCCGAGGATCAAATCAGCGCCATCGCCGCCGTAGACCGTGTCGTTGCCGAGATAACCATAGAGCGAATCATTGCCGACACTTCCGGCAACGAGATCGTTACCAAGACCGCCATCGAGATAGTCATTGCCATCGTCGCCGACGAGCGTGTCGTTGTGATCGCCGCCGTAAAGGGAATCGTTGCCGAGACCAGCCGACATGTAGTCGTTGCCGGCCTCGCCACTGAGTTGATCATTCCCGGCCTCGCCGAAGAGTGCATCGTCCTCGGTACCGCCGAACACGGTGTCGTTGCCCGCTCCGCCAATGAGTTTGTCGCGGCCAGCTTGACCATACAGTATGTCGTTGCCGATTTCGCCGCTCAGGCGATCATCGCCGATGCCGCCATCAAGTGTGTCATCGCCGCTGCTGGCTTGCAGGTCATCGTTGCCGGCTTCGCCGAACAGTTGATCGTTGCCCACGCCGCCGAGCAGCCGGTCATCGTTGTCGCCGCCACGAAGGATATCAATCCCGTCGCCGCCAGTCAGCGAGTCGTTACCAGCATCGCCCCAAAGATTGTCGTTGCCTTTACCGCCGGTCAGCGTATCATCGCCGGCTTCGCCATGAAGATCGTCGTCGCCGTCGCCGCCGTCGATCGTGTCCGCCAAGGCCCCGCCGAGAATGCTGTCGTTCCCGCCGTTCCCGAAGATCAAGTCGGCTCCGCCGTCGCCGTTCAGGAAGTCGCCGCTGGCCCCACTGATCAGCGTGTCGTTACCGGCTCCACCGAGCAGAGTGTCAGCTAACGGGAACACGTCGTCATTCGTGATGGATGCGGTCCCCGATCCGTCGCG
>JANLTA010000977.1:0-1738 GCA_031362705.1 Gemmataceae bacterium
CACGACGTTCGTAGTTAAGGAGAAAGCGATCATGAAGCGGCACCAGGGCAAAATCATCGCAGTTTGGGGACTTGTTCTGGCAATCGGTTGGAACACGGCGCTTGCAGCCAAACCAAATTCCAGCATGCTCGATTTGGGCCATTTGAAGTTGGCCGGCAACGAGGCCTTTAACGAAGAGCAGATCATCCGCGCGCTCCATGGCGATCTGGAGTGGGCCGCCGCCGAAGCAAGGCAATTGTCGCTCGACGATTCGCTGCGGTTTCTTGAGCGGCGGATCGCACGAGGTTATGCCAACGCCGGATTCCCTGACGCACTGATCTCAGCGTCGCATGAGTCGGCGACGCATGAAACGACGCTGCGCATCGAGGAAGGCCGTCGCTGCATGATGGGCGAAGTGACTGTCGAAGGCGCGGGGCCCATTGCACCAGACCGGATCATCGAGTGCTTAACGCAAAAAACACCTGGCCACGAAGCGGTTCGCGTTGTTTTTCGAGAAACAAACGGAATTGCGACGTCGGAATGGGTCGACAAGGAAGGCTTACCAGTCAAGCCGCTCAACCCCATTTGGATTCAAGACAAGCCTTTGCCGCTGAGTGAGTTCATCTGCGCCGCAGCGCAACGCGTCGTAAGACAGATGCTCGAAGACGTCGGCTATCGCGACGCCAAATTCGAGGTCACCATCGCGCGCCAAGCTGACTCAAACCACGCGACGTTGGTGGTGAAGGTAAGCGACATCGGCCAGCAGGCGATCGTCGATCAAATTGAAATCTCCGGCCTGCAACAGAACTCTTATCAAGATATACTAAGTTACCTGGATGTCCATCCGGGAATGCTGTTCGCTCGATCCGAGCAATTGCGGATCGAGCAGTCCCTGTGGCGCTCAGCGAGATTTTTGCATTACGCGGTCACGTTGGCAGACCAGAATGCGACGACTGGATCGCGACAGTTGCATATCGAGCTCGAAGAATGCGAGTTTGCCCCGCCGTTGTGGGCGGCCTTTTCGGCGAAACAAGCCGCGTTTCTCAAGCTCCGCGACTGGCTGGCCACGTTCAGCCGACGAGACCTAGATGCCGCGCTGGATATTAGCGCGCCGGGACAGACGGCGCGCTTTGTGCTTTCTCCTCGACACGGTGCGGTTCTGTGGTTTAAATCAGAAGGTCGGCTGCTCGAACAGTTTTCGCGAATGCCTGGCGGTTGGTTCGCCGGTGGCCTGGAATCGTTAATCAGTCAGGTAGCCGCACCGCCCCCTTCAGTCAGCATTGACCAAGCAGTGATCGCAAGCGACAGTATGCTGGGGATCGCCAATCTCAAGCTTGGCCGGAAGTTCATAATTCCGCCCGGAAATATGGCCGCCACTGTCCACCTCAATATCAATCCCCTGCGGTGCGCCGAACGCCGAGCTGGACAGTTCAACCACTTTTCCATGGGACTCGGCGGAAAATCCGCGCGGGATGAAGACGGCGCCAAGCCACCGTTCGAAATTAGCCTGCAACTGGCGCCGGTCACCTTGTTGCTCGAAGAACGACGAGCTAACGCCATCGTCGAGATCAATGACTGTTTGCACTGTGCCCTTGCCGAAAGTGCGCATGCCGAGAACAACCGCACGCTTATTATCCTGCAATGCACCGGCTACAATTTCTGAAGCACTGGCGGAGCCGCCGTTAACGAGGACAATCATCGGGAAATCGTCGCGTGTGCCGCGCTCTTGCGCCTCTTCCACTTTGATCTGCTTATTGTT
>JANLTA010001021.1:0-3790 GCA_031362705.1 Gemmataceae bacterium
CCCCCCCCCGTTGGGGGGTCGGGCTGGGGTGGGGGGTAGAACCTCGCTAGATGCTTGACTCGAACCCCCACCCTAACCCTCCCCCACAAGGGGGGAGGGAGCAATACGCTACCCGAATATGAACGCGCTCTAGTCCACTGGACCCACTCTTGCGTTCATTATGACGTAGAGAAACGACTCGGGGTCTTTGCTGTTCAATTTCAGCTGGCCTTCGACGCGGACTAACTCTCGGGTCATCGTGATCAACTTATTCTCGGCGGCGTCAACTTGAATAATGCCGGTTGGCTCGGGCAGTTCACAGAACCAACAGCCGACGGGATATTCAATCAGCAGTACGGCCGACTGTTCGAGGCCGTCGCCGGTGGGCTGTATGAAACCTGTCAACACAACGCGCTTGCCGTCGAGTTTGCGCAGATGCTCGTGAAAGTTGACGCGGAATGGCTTCTCGAATGTCGTCTCGGCCATCAATGGCCAGGGAAGTTGATTCAGCCCGTCGGGCTGGATAACCATCAACGACAATTGCAACGGATCACGAATCAGCGGTCGCGGCGACTTGAAACGGATCAACGAACCGGAGCCGTGGCCCGCATGAGCATTGGCGGCGGGCGCTTCCTTCGCGGGTTTATCAGCAACGGCACGGTATTGTTGCCGACGTTTCCGCAACTCGGGATCACCCATTGCGAATTCGGTGACGCAGCCTTCGAGGATGGCCGCCCCGGTGTTCGTGTCGCCGTGCGCGAAGGCCAACTCGCCGAGTTGCCATAACACACGGCCATCGGTCGGCAGCCACAGTGCCAGCGTCTGGGTGAGTGACACCGCATCGTTGGGCAAATCAGTTGGCAGCGTCGGCTCGCCGGTGTATTTGGCCGCGAACAACTGGTCGAGAGTTCCCGCTTGCTTCGGTTCGCCACGCCTGAGCCGCACAAGTTTCAGTTGAAGCTCCTCGGCCTTGCGCCATTTTGGCGGTGCCAACCGCACGGCCAACTCCAGCGCGGCGGCCGCCTGATCCAAGTCGCCGTTCATCTGGCAGGCGGTGCCCAGGTTGGACGCACAATGAAAATGGTTGGGTGCCGTCCGCATGCCGGCTCGCAACACTTCGACGGCTTTCTCAATGTCACCAAGGCGAATGTGCAACGCACCGAGGTCCGCTGCTTCATCGGCCGTTAATGGCCGCTTGATGTTTGTCAGGCGATCACGTTCAGTGAGATATTTTTCCTTGAGCGGGCTGACTGGCATGGCTGGATTGTTAACGGCCAGCGAACGCAGGTTGCGTTGGTCCAACAGGTAGCCGCGCCATTGCGCGGGCAACTCGGCCCAGGTTTCGGCTGAGTAATGCACACCGGCGAAGGATGGCGTCGCAAAAGAGACCAGTGCCGCCAGCGTGAGCCAGGTTCGCGTCATGCCGTCATCATACCGGTCGTCGAACCGCAGGCCGGCAAATCGAACAACCGACCTTGCCTTCAGGATTCCTCAGTATATCCTGTACGTGTACACCTGTACCCAATTGGAAACCCGTTGGCGAGACCCGACTCATGGCAGAAACTGTCGATAAAGAGCTAAAAAACGCCCTGGCCCAGATCGAAAAGCAGTTCGGCAAGGGTTCGATCATGCAGCTTGGCGAGGGGTCAGTCAGCGACATCCCCGGTATCAGCACCGGGGCTTTGTCGCTGGATATCGCCTTGGGCGGCAAGGGGCTGCCACGGGGCCGAATCATCGAGATTTTCGGCCCCGAAGCCAGTGGCAAGACTACTGTCACGCTGCACGCCGTGGCCGCCGCGCAAAAAGCCGGCGGTGTGGCGGCATTCATCGATGCCGAGCATGCCCTTGATCCATCATGGGCCAAGCGCATCGGCGTGGACCTGGAAGCGCTACTGGTGAGCCAGCCATCGAATGCCGAGGAAGCGTTGAAGATCGCCGAGATGCTCATCAAGTCGAACGCGGTGGATATTATTGTGATCGACTCGGTGGCCGCGTTGGTGCCCAAGCACGAAATCGAAGGCGAGATCGGCGACTCGCACATGGGTCTGCAGGCCCGGCTCATGAGCCAGGCCCTGCGCATTCTTAACCCAACCATCGCCCGCACCAAGACCACGATGGTCTTCATCAACCAGATTCGCCAGAAGATCGGCGTGATGTTCGGCAACCCGGAGACCACGTCGGGTGGCTTGGCGCTCAAGTTTTATAGCTCCGTACGACTGGACATCCGCAAGATCACCGCCATTAAGGAAGCCGAAGAAGTCATCGGCAACCGTGTGCGCGTGAAGGTGGTGAAGAACAAAGTCGCGCCGCCGTTCCGGGTTGCTGAGTTTGATCTGATGCATTCCGGCGGCATTAGCACCGAAGGCGACTTGCTTGATTTGGCCATCGAAGACAAAGTAGTCGATAAGAGCGGTGCCTGGTTCAGCTACGGCAGCGAGCGCATCGGCCAGGGCCGCGAAAACGCCAAGCAATGGCTGCGCGAAAACCCGAAGGCCTCATTGGCAATTCGACAGCGCATATTGGTAGCGCGAGGATTGTCGGAGACCAACGGGAAGGTGCCAGAGCAGGAGGCGAAACAGGAACCGAAGAAAGCGGCGGCGAAATAGCAGGTGAGACGTATTTCCCGAATCATTCCGTAACTGCTGACGATATGGCTACCGCTTGCAAGAACCAATCAGACTTGCCATAGTGACTCTTAGCAACATGCGGGAGGCTAGCAAATGAGTTTAACGAGTACTCGGCATCGTGTTCATTTAACAGTGAATTCTTTGGAAGGCCGCATTGTACCTGCGGGATGGGTGGCAACAGGTGCCGATGCAGGCGGCGGGCCACACGTTATCATTCGCACTGATGCCAATGGCGATGGCAATGTCGATACAGTTGCGTCTTCGTTTTTCGCGTTCGATCCAAGCTTTCGTGGTGGTGTGCGTGTCGCAGTTGGCGACCTTAATGGCGATGGTTACACCGACTTGGTGACCGCTGCGGGGCCGGGTGCTGTGCCATTGGTGCGTATCTGGGCGATTGATGCGGGCGGCCATGTGATCGGTCTTCAGGAAGAGTTTTATGCCTTTGATCGGAGCTTTCGTGGCGGCTGTTATGTGACTACCGGAGTTTTTTCCAACCACTACGGATCGTTTGATAGCCTTGTTGTTGCTGCCGGAGAAGGCGGCGGACCACATGTCAAGGTTTTTAGAGACATCGATTTCAATGGATACGTTTCCGACCACCTTATTGACCAGTTCTTCGCGTTTGAATCGGATTTCCGTGGCGGCGTCCGGATTAGTGTGGGCACTTTTTATGTTGGTACGCCCAGCGGCGGTCCCGGGGTCATAGTTGGAGCTGTCCTTAGCGCGTTCAATTACCTCACTTGCGCAGCTGGACCTGGCGGTGGTCCGCACGTCAAGGTTTACAACTCGTTTGGCGAATTTGACGTTGATCAGAAGATTTCGAACAACGGCATTGCAGCCGAGTTTTTTGCGTTCGACGCTAACTATCGAGGCGGTGTATTCGTGAATTCCGGCGACCGATCACATTTGACAGTGAGTGGTGGAGGCAGTGTAGACACCTATCGCATTTCAATAAGTCAATTCAGCAATGGCACGTTACCGGGTGTTACCCGATACGGGGTGCCGGCCGCCTTTTCACAGACGAAGGAGCATTCTTTTCAGCCATTGGCAGGATACACGGGCGACGTGCATCTCAGCAACATTCGATTGCAAGACAACGACTTTGGCTCGAACGTGGTCACCACTTTTGGGACTGGAGTTGAATCTCGAGTCATTCGCTGGACTGCAAACAACTCGGACTTGGC
>JANLTA010001051.1:0-19727 GCA_031362705.1 Gemmataceae bacterium
GCCGCAGCAGGTCAGTTGAAAGACGTTGTCCCAGGCGGCCGAGGCGAAGCCAGGCGCGAGCAACAGCAAGCTCACCGCCCAACCGCCGGCTAGTCGTGTGCAACTCATGGTGCGTTTCTCCTAGTGGGGCCGATCAAACCGGGGGCGCAGGCCCCGACCCAATGGTTTTGACGCCGACTCAACCAATCTAATTCGCTTTTGCAAGCGATCAAACGTCGGCATGGCTCTCAAGGGCATTCCAACCACTCACCCGGCCCGCGTGATCGTCAGGGTTAGCACATTCCACCCCGACGCTCCAGATTATGCCTGAAAATAAGAGGGTTGCGGGGAACACGGTTGCGTGAATGTGGAACGTGGGTACGGGGTATGTCACCGTAAGGGTTTGAATCTTCATTGACGTGAACTATGTGGCGGACCAACTTCTGACAGCGGTAGCAAACGGACCGAATCCATTGGGAAACCAAGTTTCGAGGCGAGCGATATCGTTGGCGAGCCGATTTGCTTCTTCCATCATTCGTCGAGTTTGAAGTTCCAGTCCCAGCCGATCCGTTCCGTAAACGGCCTTTTTCAATCGCATGTTGTCGTAAGGAAATTGACCTTCGCGAAGTGCAAGTAACCACGCCGCCTCCGTAATGTGTGCGTCATCTAAGTTTCGCAACCAAGCCTCAATGCAAGGAACGGCCAAACCAATTGCTACTCTAACTTGTGCTCGACCGGTGTCTTTTAGTTGCGACTGTGTAACGCGAACAACTTCACGAAGCCGACAGAGGCGACAATTTGTATCGCTGACATCCATTTGGTCATGTTCAGCTAGATGCGGCTGTGACTTATCGGAATCCATCACGACTGCGAGTGCATCGACATCGGTGCAATAATGCAACTCGCGAAGCACATTGGGAAGAACGTTGAATACAGTCGTCCAACCGCGCGTCCGAAATGACCGTGGATAAAGCTCCGCAGAATGGCCAAGCAGAGCGTTCACGAAGATGTGAACAGCTGCCTGATCCGCCGCTGATTCACTGAGGATTGCGACTTTCATGCTGGCATCGGCACGCCGCCTAATACGCCGCTATACCAGACTTCGCCAAGCGGAGCCTCTGATAGAATCTCGTCAATATGTGAATGCGATGACAGCGGCAGGAACGTGGCTTCAAGACCTCTTTTCTCGGCAATGACGATTTCCTCTGGACGTTCTCGAAAAAGGTCGAGAAAATATGGGTTTTGCGTAGTCGCAATCACCTGCACTGGCGGCCGCGATTCGCCGAAACTCGCGGGGTATGCCAGCCGGTACAAGGCATCGCGCACATCGCGCAATAAGCGCGGGTGAATGCCACGGTCAGGTTCTTCGAGGCCGATTACTGTCGGCGGATTGGGTAAGTGGGCCAACGTTAACATGGTCAATGCTAGTAAGGTCCCTTGTGAAAGCTGCGAGGCTGCTATTGTGTGCCCACCGATATGCGTGCGGAGTTTGATTTGGCGATGTCCTTGTTGTGGCGTGTCAAAAAGGACTTGGTCAAACTCCGGCAACCATCTCGCTAACTCTTTGTTAAGGTTTTCAAATCGTTCGGGCGCATCGTCTCTAAGGCGGTCCAGCACTCCAGCTAATCCAAAACCATAGGAATCGAATTGCATTTGCGGCAAAAGATGGACTTGCTGTTCAATTTTGATCGGGTCTAGGGAAAATACTTGCATATGACCGAAAAAGGCTCTCAACCGCTCAATCTCTGGCCCAGTGAGTCCCGTTCCCGCAACTGCCATATGCGCTACTGATGCGTTGCGATCGAATCCCCATGCCAACTCCGATTGGACAACTCGTTGTTCGGTCTTCCACCGTGCGCTCAAACGAGGTAGCTCTGCGTCTTCGAATGACGTACTCGCTGAACGCAACCAAGGGATTTCGCTCGGTGCTGACGACCCACGTTGAAGGAACTTGATTGCCTGCAGCGCCGTACTCTTCCCACTCCCATTCGGCCCGACGATGAGCGTGAACGGCCCCAGTGGCAACGTCGTATCGACGAGCGCTTTAAAGTTCTTGAACTCTATCGACTCGATTGCCAATTGTTCCATTGAAACGCGCCCTCAGCCAATTCAGCCGACTTACTACTCTAGTATACCCATATTTTGACCAACCAATTCTCATGAGGGTTCAACTTGATCCTCAATTCAAACTAAACTCCGGCGGGAACTTCCTGTCCGGGCCACCCACGGCCGCGATCAGCTCTGCAGCGTTGGGGCGCAGGCAGTCGATCAGATTGATGAGTTGACGGACGCGTTTGGTAACGTCTAGTTGTTCCAGCAGGCTTTGCTTCATTTCTGATGGGAATGGCAAGGCGAAGCTCAGCACGTCGCACAATGACCCGACGGGCATTTCGCTTTGGAAAAGGCCTTTGATCTGATCGAGCGCGCCGCCGGCGGGTTTGAAACGCGGGAACAGCGATTCGGATAGTTGCTTGCGCAGGGTCTTCGCTGTCTCCACGTCGTCGGGTGCGTTGTCTTCGAGCATGTCGGCATGGACAACGCGGTACATCTTGTCGGTGTCTTTTTCACGCTTCAGTCGCAGGCGCTTCATGCCGCGGAGCAAAATGTTGAAGCGGCCATCGGGCAGCTTTTGTTCCGCGATCACCTTGCCGAGGCAGGCCACGCGATGGATCGGCGGCTTGCCGCCGTACAGTTCTTCCCAGCCCGGCTTCAATAATACGGATGCAATGAGCCGATCTTCCATCAATACATCGCCGACTAGCTCGGTGTAACGCGGCTCGAAGATGTGCAACGGCTGGACCACATGCGGGAACAGCACGAGGTTCGGCAACGGGAAGAGCCGCGCCAGGCCGCGAAAATCCATCAGCTCGTCGTCGTCAGTCATCGTCGTCTTTGCGTAGGAACTGGTGCGGGTCGGGCCATTCGGCAGGTGGCGGATCCAGCGTGATTGTCGGGATCAACTCCGGGTCAGGGCGAAGGTCACGCCGCAGCATGTCCTGCCCTTCGCGAAACACCTCGGTGAAGCACGCGCTCATCGCCTGCCAAAACACTAATCGATCCAAACCGTGATGCGGGTTCGGATACGGCTCCATGTACGCCTTGGCGGTGCCGAACAGCTTGACCGCTCCTCGCAGGTTGCCGTTGCCGAAGTGGTGCAGCGCCACGGCCGCCTGCAACACTGCCTGGTAAAACCGGCGATCCTCGTTCGGGCATTCGTTCCACAAATCCTCAAGCACTTCGTGGGCTTCGAAAAACTCGCGGGAGTTGAACAACGACACCCCGGCGAGGTACAGTGGTTCATAGTCAGTGCGCGGTGGAGTCATAGTTTATCCGCAGACGTTGAGCGTTCGGCCCGGCCCCATCATCATAGCCCAATCGTCATGCTATTCACCAAACAATTTTCCTCGGCGACGCTGGCTCAAATGTGCCGCATGTTGCGCACGGGATTGGATGCCGGGCTGCCGATTGTGCGGGTGTTTCGCCAGCAAGCCGATCGTGGTGCATATGCAACCCGGCCCATGCTGAACCGCATCGCCACACGCCTGGCCGATGGCGACGGACTGGCCGACGCACTGGTACCGGAGCGAGGTTCATTGCCGCCGCTTTTCGTCTCCATGCTCGCCGTCGGCGAAGAGACCGGCAACCTGGGCCTTACTTTGCGGGAACTCGAAGAGTATTTCGACCAGATGCACAAGTTGCGGCGCATGTTTATCTCGCAGATCGCCTGGCCGGCGTTTCAACTCGTCGCGGCTATTGGCGTGATCACGCTATTGCTGCTCGTGCAAGGATGGCTGAATTTGCCCGACTTGCTTGGATTCGGTGTCGGCATTCGCGGAGTGATCAACTGGCTCTCGCTGGTGTTCCTCGTTGCCGTGATCGGCTATCTGATTTACACCGGCACGACGCGGCAACTCCGCTTCCTCGCCCCGGTCGAACGATTCATATTGGCGTTGCCAGGCATCGGCGGCACCTTGCGTGCCGTATTGTTGAGCCGCTTTTGCATGGGCGCAAGGTTGGCGCTCGGAGCCGGCATCTCGACGAAACGTGCCATGCAACTCAGCTTCGAGGCCGCCGGCAGCTCGCTGTTCACGCAATCATTCGAGCATGCCAAGAAGGGCATCAAGCGCGGCGAGACGGTTCACGAAGTGTTATCGCGCTGCTCGGTTTTTCCACCGGACCTGCTGGAGATCGTGCAAGTCGGCGAAGAAGCTGGCTCGCTGCCTGAGACTTTGGGCAAACAAGCCGTGAACTATCAAGAGGATGCCGCGATTCGCCTCAAACTGCTGACACAGTCCGGTTCGCTATTAGTCTATTTTCTGGTGGCAGCGCTGTTGATCATGATGATGATTCGCATTCTCACAGCGGCGTATGCGCCGGTGAATGAGTTGATGAAGACACTTTGACGCTTCTGCGAAGCATCGCTAACGGTCTGTTCGACGCAAACTGATTGTCTTCTTCGTTCGATACGTCTCGACCCGCAGTTCGTTCGACTTGCTGGTGATCGTGATCGCGCCGTGGGGCCAGGTGCCGACGAACGTTGCACCGAGGCTTTGGTACACCGAGGCCGCGTCTTTGGCTTCGCCGGTGGCGTTGTGGGCTACGACTAACCGCGGGCGGACCCATGCCGCCAATTCCGGTGGGCTGGCAGTGCGACCACCGTGGTGCGGAGCCATCCACACGTCGATGTCGCCAATGCGTTGTGTCATGAATTGCATTCGCCCTTCTAAATCGAGATCGCCAGTCAGCGCGATGCTGTGGCCAGCATGACGGATGATGAGGACAAGGCTGCGGGCGTTTTCCGGACCGGGAAGATTGGCAGCTGGCGGATGAAAGACTTCAAGCTCGACATCGCCGGCCGTGAACCGATCGCCGGCGCGAACGGTTCGTGTGGGAATGCGATCACGTTCCAGGCGTTGCACGACTTCACGAACGCCGGGTGTCGGCTTGGCGGCAAACGTGGGCGTCAAGTTCACGCGGCCAATGTGAAAACGTTCCATCAATTGCGGAAGACCATTGAAGTGATCTAGATCGGCGTGAGTAAGGAATACTTCGTCCAAATGACTAATACCGAGGTGCCATAGATATGGTGCAACAATGCGCCGTGTCACATCCGGCCCGCTCATCGCTCCGACATCGACGAGGATTTTTCGTCCATCCGGCGTCTCAATCAACGTCGCACCTCCGTGTCCGACGGCCATGAAAGTTACGCGGAGGCCGTCAGGCTTTGCTCGAATGAACGATGATGCGATTCCAACGGAAGACCACGCCAATAAACTCGCAATTCCAATCCTGAGATTCTGACGCCACCGCCACCTAATAAGCGCAGCCCAATATTCTTCGTTCTTCAGCGACGCCAATGAACGTTGCCGCCATCGCCAAATGAAGAACGCCAGCAGGGCGTAAAAACCAGCGACCCACCATTGAGGGATTTCATCGACATACCAGTGGCCGTACGGCACCTGATCGGCAAGATCGACAAGAGCGCCTAAGCCAGCCAACGACCATTTGGTAACGGCAGCGATTACCGCGGCCAGAGGCGGGTATACGAACGCGGCAATTAGTTGCATAAAGCCGCTGATGAGCGCAATTGATGCAAGCGCAATCGCGGGTGGCCCGATGAGTATGCCTATCGGTTGAATCATGTGGTATCGAAGTGCGACCAACGGAAGGCAAACAACGCCAAGAGTAAATGAGACAATATAAGCTATTTTGATTGAGTTCCAAACGGACAAAATCACTCGCTGCCACGTGGGGCGGCCAGCTTCAATAAGCTTGAGTAAAGGATCGACTGGTTTTTCTTCAAGCCACCGCGCGATGCCAAGCAAAAGAACGGCAACGCAGGCGAACGACAATTGACCGCCGAGATCAAAGACTTCGGCAGGATTAAGAAGTACGATGATGAGCCAAGCCAAAGCCAAGCTGTTGCCGGGGTGCGATTTTCGTCGCAGGAGGATAGCACCGCTGGCCACGCTGACCATCACAGCCGCTCGAAACACGGGTGGCCGACCGCCCGCGACTGCCGCATAGAAACACAATCCCAAGGCGACCACAACTGCACTGTGTCGTTGCCGTATTCCGAGTCCACGTAACACGAACCACGCGAATCCTGCCAACACCACCATGTGCTGCCCGCTCACGGCCAGCACGTGGACCACGCCCGTGCGAATGTACTTTTGCCAGTCGTCCCGTGCCAGCGCGGTGCCATCGCCAAGCAATAGCGCCGCCCCGACAGCCGCTTCCGCGGGCGGCAACGTTTCTTCGAGTTGTCGGCGCGACCATGTTCGTGCGGTCGCCGCGAGGTGATCCCAGGACCAATCGGACGAGGGTAACGGCTTGACCATGCCATCGCCGACCCGGCGGACCAGCATTGTCGCGCGGATGCGATCATCTAAGAGTGCAGAGGCGTAATCACGTTCTCCGGGGTTGTCAGGGCCGCGCGGCTTATTAATCCAACCGGTGACTTCGACACCATCGCCGGCACGCATTCCCGGTTTGGCACCAACCATCGTCACTGCAACGCGGCCGGAGATGCTGCGTTCGTCAGCGCCATCCAATAGTGCTTCGACGTCCAACACCGCATATGTACGCGCCGCGTCGGGAATCGAGCGCAACGGATCACCGGCTGCCGGGGGATTAAACGTGGGTTCATCGCGCAGGCGGCCCCGCAGTCGGACGAGTTTTGGTTCGTCGCTGATGATGGATCCAATGTCGTCGGCCGGAAAAATGTTGCGATGCACATTATGGTGCAACGCGGCGATGCCGGCCAAAGCCAACGCCAATCCCAAAATGGCGAATCGGGTATCTCGCAGAGCCAGCAACCATGAGCCGAGGCCCGCGACTGCGATCGCGCACCACACGGGCCAGCCGATAGATAGCGTGCGGTCGAGGACGATGCCGGCCGTTGCCAATACGGCAACCGGCACCAGCGGGGCACGCAAAATCGCATTCTGCCAGGACATTCAGCGATTGTCGGAACCACATGCACGGAGTGCAAGTAATTCGGCCTTTGCCGACACAGTCGCCGCAATCCGTGTAACTTACCAGTGGCGTTCGCCCAATAAGTTAGGTACAACGTAAGTGACCGTCTGCACCGAGTTTTTTCTGAGGGACAACCATGTTGCGCCGCTTCGTATTAGCCTCTGTTGCGTTTGCCGGGATGATCGGGCTGACGCTGGCCCAAGACGCGCCTAAGGCCTCCGACGATAAGAAAGTCGAAGACAAGAAAATCGACCCGGCCGCCAAAGCCGAGAAGCCAAAGGCTCCGACGGCCAAGGTCGAACGCGGCAGCGTCAAGAACGATGCCAGCTTCAAAGGCGTCTTTGAAGCGACGGAAATGGTCGAAGTGAATCTCAAGCCGGAAGTCTGGAGTTCGTTTCCGGTTCTGAAATCCGTTGAGGCCGGCACTGTGGTGAAATCAGGCGATACGTTGATTGACTTCGACCCGGAGAAGATCGACAAAGCCATCAAGGAAATGGAATACGACCAGCGCATGAGCGAGTACCAGATGAAAGCGATGGAAATCGACATGCCACTGGCGGAACGGTCCAACCCGCTCGACATGGCCAGCGCTGAACGAGCCTTTAAACACGCCAAGGAAGACTTCGACAAGTGGATCAACGTCGACAAGAAGACATCCGTGGACAGTGTCGAGTTCAGTTTGAAAAGTTCGCAACAGTCGCTGGACAATCAGAAGGAAGAGTTGAAGCAGCTCGAGAAGATGTACCGGTCCAAAGACCTCGTCGAAGAAACTGAGGAGATCATTCTCAAGCGACAACGCTTTGCCGTCGAGGCCAGCGAACACTTCTTGAAACTCACAAAGAATCGCCGCGATCAGGTCATTAACGTGGAATTGCCGCGGCGCGAGCGCGAGATGAAGGACGGCCTCGAACGGGCAGAGATGGCGTACATCAAAGCAAAGGCCGCGATTCCTATGAGCCTCGATCAGAAGAAGTTGGGAATGGAGAAAGCCAAGTACGAGCGCGAACGGTCGAAGGAGAAGTTTGCCAATCTCAAAAAGGACCGCACGCTGTTCACCGTGAAGGCCCCGGCCGACGGCGTGGTATATTACGGCCGCTGCGTGCAGGGCAACTGGTCCGGTTCGGCCACCAAGCTTCAAAAGGGCGGCTCGGTCATGGGTGACGAGGTCTTCATGACCATCATCAAGGCGGGCAGCCTGTTCGTCCGCGGCAGCGTGGATGAGAAAGACTCAAAGACCGTTGTCGCAGGTCAGGTATGCAAAATCACGACCCCGGCATTCGCCGATGCCAAGATCACCGGCACGATTGAGAAGATCGCGCCGGTGCCAGTCGGTGGCAGCTACGAAGTAAAGATCAAGTTAAACCCCACCGATGTCGCGGTGATCCCCGGCATGTCGGCCATGGTCAAAGTGATCACTTACGAGAAGAAAGACGCGCTGACGCTGCCTGTCGGTTGCGTGTTTGCCGACGACGGCGACGAAGATAAGCAGGTTGTTTACAAGCCGGTAGCCAGTGGAAAACCGGAAAAGGTCGCGGTTAAGGTCGGCAAGAAGGCCGGCGGCAAAGCCGAGATCCTCAGCGGTCTGAGCGAAGGCGACGAAGTGCTGCTCACCAAACCCGGCAAACCCGCCGGCGGCGAAGGCTGATATCTAACGGAACCCGATGTGCAAGCAAGGACGAGTTGTCGGCTTGCTTGCGCATCGGGCGCAGAAAGAGTAATTCCCATGCTTCGGCGCACTTTTTTGTTGTTGCTCGTTGCACTGCCGTTGTGTGCCGCTGACCCGGTACCGTTACCGCCGCCACCCCGACCGGGTCCGCCCGAGCCGGTGTCGCCGGCAACGCTGAATGCCGCGTTAGATCGTGGGGTGGCGTACCTGCTCAAGAACCAAAACAAAGACGGTTCGTGGGGCACGGCCGAGCGAACCAAAGACCTCAACATCACGGCCTCGCCTCTCGGTTCGCATCTCGCGTTCCGCACCGGTTGCACGACATTGTGCATTGCCGCGCTCATCGACACCGGCGGTGAAGCGGAAGAAACCAAGAAAGCGATTGAGCGCGGCGAGCAATGGATGTTCGACAACTTACCGACGCTCAAGCGGGCCACGCCGGACGAGCTTTACAACGTTTGGGGCCACGGCTACGCCATCCTCGCACTAGCCAAGATGCATGCCCGGCTGCCCAATGATGTCGAGCGCAAGAAAAAGATCGCGGACCTTTTGCGCGGCCAATACGAAATGCTGACGAAGTTTGAATCCGTGGACGGCGGCTGGGGTTATTACGATTTCGAGGTTGGTGCCAAGCAGCCGGCCGCGTCGTCCACGCCGTTCGTTAATGCGATGATGCTTTGCTCAATGTACGAAGCGAAAGATATCGTCGCGCCTCCAGAAAGGATCATCAAGCGGGCTATCGCTTCGACGACGCGACAACGCCTGCCAGACTTTTCGTACCTGTACGGCGAGTATTTGAAATGGTCGCCGCAAGCCGGCATCAACAAGCCCGGCGGCAGCTTGGGCCGCAGCCAGGCGTGCAATCTCGCATTGCGACAGTGGGGCGACAAGAAAGTAACGGATCAGGTATTGATTGACTGGCTGGATCGCCTCATCACCCGCAACGGCTGGCTCGACATGGGTCGCAAACGTCCGGTACCGCACGAATCACACTTTGCGGTAGCCGGCTACTTCTATTACTTCGGCCATTACTACGCTGCCGGCTGCATCAAAGAGTTGCCTGCCGACAAGCGCGCCTTTTACCAGGACCACCTGGCCAAGATCATTCTCAAAGTCCAAGAGCAAGACGGCTGCTGGTGGGACTACCCGCTGTACAACTATGGCTTCTCTTACGGCACAGCGTACGGGTTGCTGACACTGAATGCGTGCCGGCGGTAATAACATTCACGTTCATTAATTAGTATTATATGATAGACACCTAAGTTTTTGGGACGTCGTTGCCAATTGTGCTACTATTGATCTCAGGTTGCGCCGTTCTCGCAACCCGAGGGAGCAAAAACATGTTGTCAAGCGCGTCAATCATTCGGCAAATATCGGCTGTTGTTGTGTTGCTTTTTGCTCTGCCGGCGTCGGCCATCGATTGGCCGGAGTGGCTCGGCAGCAATCGTGAGGGTGTTTGGCGCGAAACAGGGCTATTGACCAAGTTTCCCGAGGGCGGGCCAAAGGTTGTTTGGAAGGCACCCCTTGGACCGGGTTACAGCGGGCCGGCGGTGGCGGATGGACGCGTTTATGTGCTGGATCGCCAGGTCACGCCAACGGTGAAACCAGAGCGTAAACCGTCGGGTCGGGTGACAACGTTTGGAACCGAGCGCGTTGTTTGCCTGGATGCAGTTACCGGTAAGCTGATCTGGGTTCATGAATATGAAAGCCAGTATTCGCTTTCGTATCCATCCGGGCCGCGGAATACGCCGTTGGTTCGTGATGGCCGAGTATATGTGCTCGGCGCCATGGGGCATTTCAAATGTCTCAACGCAGCCGACGGCACGGTGCGTTGGGAAAAGAACCTGTGCGACCAATACAAATGCGAATCGCCCGTATGGGGCTTCACGGCTCACCCGTTGCTCGACGGTGAGTTGCTCTAT
This sequence comes from Gemmataceae bacterium, assembly GCA_031362705.1. Lineage (GTDB taxonomy): Bacteria > Planctomycetota > Planctomycetia > Gemmatales > Gemmataceae > JAIBBI01. The sequence continues at coordinate 10,546 of JANLTA010001051.1, forward strand.
TGCCTGGTGGGCGGTGAAGGCAGCGCAGTCGTTGCATTCAACAAAGACACTGGTAATGAAGTTTGGAAGGCTCTCGATTCAGAAGAAGTGGGTTACAGTCCGCCGGTCATTGTGAATGGCGGGGGCCAGCGGCAATTGATCGTGTGGCTTAGCGAAACGATCAATGGACTCGATCCGGCCACGGGGAAGAAACTGTGGTCCCACGACTATCCGGACGAAGGTTCACCGAAGCGGCCGGCCGTGACCATCGTAACACCGCGAAGCCTGGGTGACTCGTTGTTCGTATCGACGGTGTACCACGGGCCGCTGATGCTCAAGTTCGCTGCCGACAAACCGACTCCGCAAGTTCTTTATCGTGACAATTCCAAAAGTCCGAAGAAGCTTGAAGGCTTGCATTGCCTGATGGCGTCGCCCATCGCGCGCGATGGCCACGTGTACGGCATTTGCGCATTCGGCGAATTGAAATGTTGCGTGGCCGCGAGCGGCGAACAGTTGTGGGAGACATTTGCGCCCGTTGGCGGCAAAAAGACCGACTGCGGCACGGTCTTCATCGTTCCGCACGAGGATCGCTACGTCATGTTCAACGACAGCGGCGAACTGATCCTCGCTAACATGTCGCCGAAGGGCTATACCGAAATCGATCGCGCCAAGATTATCGAACCCGTCGAAGCCGCCCGTGGTCGCTTGGTCGTGTGGTCCCACCCTGCCTTCGCGAATCGTTGCGTCTTTGTACGAAATGACAAAGAGATCGTGTGCGTGTCGTTGGCTGGCTAATCTGAGTACCTGATGATACCCAGCACTGGCTTTGATCAAGATGAAACGACAGACGTTTACGAAGTAATTCGAAGGGCAGAGGCCGTACTTCGCGATGAACCTGCTGATGAAGAAAGCAGTGTGAGGTGGCAAGCCATTATTGCAATCGGCGAGTTCATTCAAGAAGAACCTGAACCGATCTGGGAGTTTGCCCGAAAATGGGGAAGTTGCCCGGACGACGATTTGCGGTCGGCAATTGCTACCTGCGTATTGGAGCATTTGCTTGAATACCATTTCGAATTGTTGTTCCCTCGAATCGAAGAGCTAGCGATGACGGAGGAGTTGTTTGCGAGCACGTTTTCAGGTTGCTGAAAATTCGGGCAGTCCAAGTTGCCCGAGAATGAGGCTCGATTCGATGCTTTGACTCAGTTCATTCGTGACCGTTGGGGCGAACTATGGTTCTCCAGAGTGAACTTAGACGTTGAAGATTCGCATTGATCAGCTAATCAGCACTTGTCGAGTGCCATTAACCCGATAATATAGTAGTGGTTTACTACGATTTAGCGTGGGGCCTGCCATGGCGCTGCTCAACCGCAAGGTCGATTACGCGATTCTGGTGCTTTCGCATCTGCACGAGCATCGGATGGGCGGGTCCGCGCGCGAGATTGCCGAACGGTTCGGACTGAGCCGGTCCTTCGTGGCAAACATCCTCAAAGAGCTTTGCCACAAAGGGTTTGTGTCGAGTCATCGTGGCGTCAACGGCGGCTATGTGATCGACCCCGGAGCCACGGCGGTTAGTCTCGGTGACTTCATCGCCTCCATGGATGACACGTTCAGTCTGGCCGAGTGCAACCACCACGGGCCGACGGCGGAGCGGTGTTCGATCTTTGATTGTTGCACCGTTCGTGGGCCAATCGCGGCAGTCCATGACCGCATCCGCAACGTACTGCGGCAGGTCACGCTGGGCGAGTTGTTTCACCCGATGGCCGGTCCGTCTCTGATGGAATTGCAGATGGTCGAAGCCCGGCCGGTCGCCGCTCCGGTCGCTCAGTGACGCACAACAGGAGATAATCGCCGATGGGCGCGAAGTTACCGATCTATCTGGACAACAATGCCACCACACGGTGCGACCCGCGCGTGGTCGAGGCCATGCTGCCGTTCTTTACGGAGCGATACGGCAACTCGGCGAGCCGCAATCACGTCTTTGGTTGGGAAGCTGAAGAGGTCATTGATAATTCGCGCGACCAAATCGCCGCGGTGATCGGTGCGGGCGGCAAAGAGATCATCTTCACCAGCGGTGCGACCGAATCGAACAATCTGGCCATCAAAGGCGTGGCAGCGATGTATCGCAAGAAGGGTAATCACATCATTACCCAGGTGACGGAACACAAAGCCGTCATCGACCCGTGCAAGCGGCTCGAGCGCGATGGCTTCAAGGTTACGTTCCTGCCCGTCGATAACTTTGGTCGGATTCGGATTGAAGAACTAGCGGCCGCGATGACCGACCAGACTATCCTCGTTTCGATCATGGCAGCCAACAACGAGATCGGCACCCTGCAACCGCTGGCTGAGATCGGCAAGCTGTGCAAGCAAAAAGGCGTGCTGTTTCATACAGATGCGACACAGGCAGTCGGGAAAATCCCGGTCGACGTGCAGGCGATGGGTATCGACCTTCTGAGCATGACGGCTCATAAGATGTATGGCCCGAAAGGCATTGGTGCCCTGTACGTCCGTAAGAAGGACCCGCGCGTCCGCCTTGAAGCAACAATCGACGGCGGCGGCCATGAGCGCGGCATGCGCTCCGGTACGCTGGCCGTGCAGAATATCGTCGGCCTAGCCGTGGCGTGCGATATTTGCCGGCGTGAAATGGCCGAAGAGGCCAAGCGCGAGATTTCGCTGCGCAACCGGTTGCATCAACGCATCACCGATAAACTCAGCGACGTGTACCTGAATGGCCACCCAACCGAGCGTTTGCCCGGCAACCTGAATCTGAGCTTCGCATTCGTTGAAGGCGAAGGGCTGATGATGGGCATCAAGGAAATCTGCGTATCGAGTGGCTCCGCCTGCACATCAGCAAGTCTGGAACCCAGCTATGTGCTGAAAGCACTGGGCGTCGGCGATGAGCTGGCCCACTCCAGTCTGCGGTTTGGCATTGGCCGGTTCACAACCGTCGAAGAAATCGACTACGTGGCCGACGACGTGGTACGAGCCGTGAATAAATTGCGCGAAATGAGCCCACTGTACGAAATGGCCCAATCCGGCGTGGACCTGTCCACCGTGCAATGGGCCGCCCACTGACCATGAGCGACGCTTCGTAGAAGCGTCTGAAGGAGCGACAGCTATGGCATACAGCGACAAAGTGCTTGAGCACTACAACAATCCACGCAACGTGGGCAGCTTCGATCAGAAAGATGCCGCTATCGGCACCGGTCTCGTCGGCGCACCGGAGTGCGGCGACGTGTTGAAGCTGCAGATCCGCGTCAATCCGTCCACGGGACGGATCGAAGACGCACGCTTCAAGACGTTCGGTTGCGGATCGGCCATCGCGTCAAGCAGCCTCGCCACCGAATGGCTTAAAGGCAAAAGCATTGATGAAGCCCTGGCCATCAAGAACACGGCCATCGTCGAAGAGTTGGCATTGCCGCCGGTGAAGGTACACTGCTCGGTACTGGCTGAGGATGCCATCAAGGCGGCAATTAAAAACTACCAGGACAAACAGCCCACCAAGGTATAATGGTGTAGGCCCTTTACGGAGACACTCATGGCAACCATGACTGAACAAGCCACGCTCGGCGTGAAAGAAAAAGAATGTGCGACGCCGGTCCACGACCACGCTCACCGCGGTAGCAAAGTCGTGTTGACCGAAAAGGCGGCGAGCGAAGTCAAACGCATCATCGCGGATCAACACGCCGAAGGCACAACCGATAAGTTGTACCTGCGCCTGCGTGTGGTTGGCGGCGGCTGCAGCGGCTTCCAGCACAAGCTCGACCTTGACCCGCAGTGCAACGAGAAGCTTGACGAAGTCTTTGAGTTGAACGGCGTCGAAATCGTCGTCGATAAGCGCAGCATGTTGTATCTCGACGGCGTGACCGTCGATTTTCACAACGACCTCAACAAGCGTGGCTTCAGCATCACGAACCCGACCGCGAAAAGCACCTGCGGTTGCGGCAGTTCATTCTCGATGTAACGAGCATGAGCGACGACCATGATCACTTCGAGCGCCTCGGCTTGCCGAGGCGCTTTGCGTTGAGCGATGCCGACTTGGAACGAAATTACCTGGCCCGCAGCAGGGAAGTTCATCCGGACCTGGCTGGCGACGCACCCGAAATACTGGATCGTTCGGCACGGCTCAATCAGGCATACGCCACGCTGAAGGATCCATTCCGCCGGGCGGATTACCTTCTCAAACAGCTCGACGGACCCAGCCCGACGGAAGTGACTCAGCCGCCTGCCGAGTTTCTCGAGGAAATGCTCGACCTGCGCATGGCGATTGCCGACACGGGCGATGAAGCAACGCGAACCGAGCTGGAGAAAACGCTGTCAGCGCGAAAGGCCGGATTGATCGACGACATAAGTCGAATGTTTGATAAAATGACCGAGTTGCGGAGCATTCGCGAGCAACTCAACGCCCTGAAGTTCATCAACGGCCTAATCCGCGACCTGCATGGAGATTGACTGAATAGAATGATCGAAGTGAGGGCGCTTAGCTCAGTTGGTTAGAGCACCTGCCTTACAAGCAGGGGGTCACAGGTTCGAGTCCTGTAGCGCCCAATTGACGATTTGAGAACGGAACGACGATTCTCTCTATTTGCTCGCCGATCCCGAACTCCAATTCAATTGAATATGGTATCTCCCACCGTCGTTGGTATTGATCTTGGCACTACGTTCAGCCTCGCGGCCTATGTCGAGAATGGCCGGCCCGTGGTCGTGCGTGACGCGCGCGGAGCGGCACTGGTGCCGAGTTGTCTGTGCTTTCACGACGATGGCACTGTGCTGGTTGGCACAGCAGCACGGGAACGGGCACTGGCCGATCCTGAACACACGCTGTTCAGCGTCAAGCGGTTGATGGGCCGGACGCTGGCGGACCTCAAGGAAGAGTTGCCGCTGATTCCTCATCAGATCGTTGAGCGAGATGCCGAAGGTGGGCGCAAGGTGTTGCATGTCCGCATTGCCGGGCGCGAGTATACACCAGAAGAACTGTCAGCGATGATATTGCGCGAGGTGCGGCAATTAGCAGGCAACCCGAGCAAAGCAGTCATCACCGTACCCGCTTATTTCGACGACGCCCAACGGCAGGCGACGCGCGATGCCGGTCGCATTGCCGGGTTGGACGTGTTGCGTATCGTTAACGAACCAACCGCCGCCGCATTGGCTTATGGACTGGATAACAGAAAAAGCGCCACGATTGCCGTGTACGATCTTGGCGGCGGCACCTTTGATTGTTCGATTCTTCGACTTGATGATGGTGTGTTCAAAGTGCTGGCCACCAATGGCGACACCCACCTTGGCGGCGATGACTTCGATCAAGCGATCATGCAAGTGGTGATTAAGGAACTCGGTTTGGACCTTTCGCGGCGTGATCCCCAACTGTTACAGTACCTGCGCGATCAAGCCGAGAAAGTCAAAATCCTCCTGTCGCACGAAACCGAGGCAGAGTTTGTGCTGGACCTGCCGGATCGCAAGTTGCATTATCGCAAGGTGTTTTCACGTGACGACTTTGAGACGCTCATTGCCCCACTGTTGGGGCGCAGCTTAGCCAAATGTCGAGCCGCGCTGAAGGATGCGGGCTTGGCGATATCGCAAATTGATGAAGCGGTGTTAGTTGGCGGTTCTACGCGGATTCCGTTGGTGCGGCGTCGTGTGGAAGAGCTGTTCGGACGCAAACCCCATTCAGAGTTAAATCCTGACGAGGTTGTGGCACTCGGCGCGGCCGTGCAAGCCGACATTCTCACCGGCGGCCGCAAGTCGATGTTGCTGCTGGATGTGATCCCATTGAGCCTTGGTATCGAGACGCTAGGTGGCGTCGTGGACAAACTCATCTATCGCAACAGTACCGTGCCGGCACGGGCGACCACACGCTATTCGACGGCTGTGGATAATCAGACGGCCGTCGAGATCAATGTCTACCAGGGCGAGCGCGAGTTGACCCGCGATTGCCGGCCGTTGGGTCGATTCAAACTTGCAGGCATCCCACCAATGCCCGCACAATTCGCTCAAGTGGACGTCACGTTTCTCGTCGATGCCAATGGCATGTTGACGGTCTCCTCGAAGGAGAACCGCAGCGGCCAATCCATGAGCGTGACTGTGCAGCCGGCTCACGGCCTGAGCCAGGACGAGGTCGAGCGGTTGGTGATGGAAAGCGTCGAAAACGCCCATGCTGATTTTCGCAATCGGATGCTAATCGAATTGCGCAATAAGGCTGATGGCGAACTGCGGCACACCGAGAAAGCGCTGGTCGAGGCAGGTGGGCGGCTTGATGCCGACCAACGCCGGAGCATTGAAACGGCGGTCGCCAACGTGCGCACGCAACTTGCCGGCGATGATCCGCAGCTACTGCGTTCGGCATTGGACAACCTCGCTGCGGCCACGCAGCCATTGGCTGAATTCGTAATGAATGCCGTCGTCTCAGCCGCGCTGAAAGATCAAAAGCCGGACGAGTTGTCGGTCGATGCACCCCGGAGATAGCGCCATGCCACTCACTTGGTCCGACCCGCGTCCCATTGGCGAAGCATTGTTCGAGAAGTTCGGCAAACTCAATCCGTTGACCGTGCGCTTCACCGATCTGCACAAATGGGTGACGGAACTGCCCGACTTCGCCGATGACCCGAAGTCGTCGTCGGAAAAGCATCTCGAAGCGATTCAGATGGTTTGGTATGAAGAGTGGCAGGATGAGTTTGGGGAGTAGTTGTTGGAAGGTCTCGTTGCATGGACTTTGAATATCATTCTCAATCATAAGTAGCTCAGCCAGCCGCTGCGGTCGCGCCGTTTTTGTTCCGCGAACCAGATACAGGGCACATACAAGATCAACAGTACGAGAATCCAAGTGGTGTACACGAACGGCAAGCCGTAGCCGTAGCTGTACGGAGCGGATGCGAATTGCGGCGGCGAGCGCAGCCACCAGAGTACGTCGCGATAGGCCAGGTACGACGCGGCACACGCCAGACCGTGAATCAACGGCAGGTGCAATAAGTAGAAGAACATCGGCACGCGGCCGAAAACCGTCACTCGACGGGCGATTGGTCCCGGTTCGCGATCGAATATTGCCAACGCGATGAAAGCCGGGCCAAGTGTCATTAATAGATAGTCCAAACTCGGCGGGTATTTTTCGCAGTTGATGTACGACAAATAAGTCCAGATCATGTTTCCGGGCCGCACAACCCACGGCTCCGGGTCGCCATAGCGGTTGATGTCGCGCACTACGACGAACCCCAAGTTGGTCAAGCATCCTATCAACACCAGTAGCCGTCGTCTCCCTGCCCTTTCCATGCGCCAGATTGGTCCCATCGCGTAGCCGAGGGCCATGACGCCGCACCAAGGTATGATCTTGTACGGAACCTCCAGCCGGAACCCATGGCCCAACGGGATGCGCTGGCATTCCTTTGTTGTGTCGTGCAGAACCACCCAAGGCCATTTGAATGCTCCGAAGTTACTCGCGTTCAATTCGTCGGTCGCGTTGTGGCCGACGATCAGTAGCAGTCCAAAAGTCAGCACGGCCCAGCGCGGCAAGTAGCACAATCCCGCGAGAATAACCATGCACCAGCCGATCGTCCAAATGACCAGGCCTTGCGTGAGACTGAAATCCCACGAAAAGTAAAAGCTGATCCGCACGATTGTCAGTTCGAGCCAGACGAGCCACAGGCCGCGGGAGAGCAGGAACCAGGCGAGTTGCGGCTTCGTCTTGCCGCGATCCTCGGCGAGTGAAGCCCCGACGCCGGCCAGGAAGATGAACACCGGGGCACAGAAGTGGGTGACCCACCGGGTAAGAAAATAAGCCGGGCTGACCACATTCAAATCGGTCGCATTTGCCCACAACATGTCGGAGAAGTAATCGCGCACGTGGTCGAGGGCCATCAGGATCATCACGGTGCCGCGGAGCAGGTCGATGGAGTACAGCCGCGGTGGCGGTGGCACGTTGTCCGGCATGGCGGCGCGGTCCCGATGGCGTGAATGATGCTACTCGCGGCGTTCCCGCCAGTGTATGCTGACGGTCACGGCTTCGCCCACGAGAATTTGAGGTTGGACCATGCTGCGCTTCCGTTTCGCGTTAATCGCTTTGTTGTTTGTTGCCGACAGCGTTGGGGCCGACGAGCCGGCCAAGGCGCAGTGGCGGGCTGTCTGGGTCGATGCGTTCAATCCCGGGATCAAGACGCCGCAACAGGTCGATCAGTTGATCGCCGACGTGACGTCGCTGAATTGCAACACGATCATCGCCCAGGTCCGCAAACGCGGCGACTCTTTGTACCGCAAGTCGCTGGAACCGTTCACCGAAGACGCCACCGTTCCTGATGGCTTCGACCCGCTGGACGATTTGCTCGCGAAGGGTCACAAAGCCGGCTTGCAGGTTCATGCGTGGGTCAACGTCAATGCCGTGTGGCCCGGCACCGCTAAGCCGCCGAAGGATCCCAAGCACATCTTCAACGAGCATGGTCCGAACGCGGACAATGACAACACCTGGCTCACCCGCGATGATGAGGGCAACATCAAGTTCGCGTCCGGTCACTTTACCGATCCGGGGCATCCGGAGTTCCTCCATCACTTTGTGGACGTCGTCCGGCACCTGGTCAAACATTATCCCGTTGATGGCATTCATCTCGATTTCGTTCGCTACACGGAGACGGCCGGAAGTTTGGACAAGGGTTACGGTGCCGGCTACAACCCGACGAGCGTTGCTCGCTTTCAGAAGGCGTACGATCTGAAGGAACAGCCCAAGCGCGACGATCCGAATTGGAAAGATTGGCGACGACAGCAGGTCACGCATCTGGTGCGCAGTGTGCGTATCAACCTTCTGGACGAAAAGCCCAAGGTTATCCTCTCCGCGGCCTTGATTCCGTGGGGTGGCGGTCCGGCCAATAACGACGAATGGTACAAGTCGGCCCCGTACAACCGCGTGTTCCAGGATTGGCATGCCTGGCGCAAGGAAGGCTTGCTCGATCTCATCATTCCCATGAATTACGATCGTGAAGCCAACCCCGCGCACAAGCAGTATTTCGATCAGTGGGTCAAGTTTGAGACGCAAAACAAGTACAAGTCGCAGTCCATTGTCGGCGTCGGCGCTTACATGAACACACCGGCCGACACGGCCGCCCAAGTTCGTCGTGCACTTGCCAGCAATGCCGACGGCGTGTGCCTGTATTGTTACTCGCACTTGAACAAACGCAAGGACAAGTCGGACGAACGATTGATCGATGAGTATCGGCGGATGCTTGTCA
>JANLTA010000031.1:0-3041 GCA_031362705.1 Gemmataceae bacterium
GACAAGTACTGTGATATGATCAGGGAAGGCATCATCGACCCGACCAAGGTCGTACGCTCAGCGTTGCAAAACGCCGCCAGCGTCGCCTCGCTCCTGCTGACCAGCGACGCTTTAGTTGCCGACATGCCCGAAGGCGATAAAGCCCCGGCCGGCGGCGGTGGCGAAGATATGTACTAAGTCGTAGTCCGAAAAAATAACATGCCGGCTTGGTTGGTTGGGTGCGATAACGCCCCAGTCAGATCAAGCCGGTGTCGTTTTGCGCGGGGTTGCCGTCTTATTCCCCTCCCTTTTAAGAGGAGCCAGCGGAGGGTGATGGTTTTATTCCCCTCCCTTTTAGGGAGGGGCCAGGGGAGGGTGATTCACTCCACCGACAATCGCGGCGGCACCTGCTTGGTTTCCGCCGCGTCTTTCATTTCCCCCGGCTTCGGCGCCTGCAGCATCGGCAACGTGCGGATCATCGACTTGTTCGGCTCGGAACTCAGCAACACATCCACGCGCTGACCCACCCGCTGGCCAATCCGACCCAGGGTTTCCACATCGGCCCGCGAACAGCCGACAAGAGTCAACATCAATGCCACAAATAGCGCGGACTTTCTCATGACGGCCCTATGACATTTGCTGCCGGTTTAGGCAAGACGGATTCGTGGCGGCTGATAAATAGAATGACGACTGCCACCGAAGAGTGCATCGTCATGCCCCAATCGCAATCACAGCTTCCGCCCGGGCCACGCACTCCTGCCTGGTGGCAACTTCTGCGCTACGCCCATTCACCGCTGACGTTGCTTGAGGAATTTGCTGGGCGCTACGGCACGCCATTCACCTTGCGCTGGTCACACTACGGCACGGCCGTGTTCCTTAGCGACGCCGATTCGGTTCGCGATGTCTTTCGCGGCGATTCGCACGTGTTGCATTCCGGCGAGGCCAACGCGTTTCTCACCGTGAGCGTCGGTCGGACGTCAGTGTTGGTGCTGGATGACGACGCTCACGCGCGCCAGCGCCGCCTAGTCGTACCCCCGCTCAAAGGCGAGCGCATGCGCTCGTTTTTCGACGCCATGCTCAGGGCCACTCAAGACGAAATCCGGACATGGCCGCGCGGCCGCCCATTCCCAGTGTTGCCCGCGACACGCCGGATCACCCTGCGCGTCATCCTCCAGGCGGTGCTCGGTCTACCGGTGGGACCAGAGTTGCAGGAGTTCGAGCATCGCATCGAGCGCGTGCTCGCCTACAGCCGGCCCAACCGCTACACCATCGCCGTTCTGCCGTTGTTTCCCGCCGAGCGGTTTGCCAACTCGCGGTGGATGCCATTTTTCCGACAGCTTCGGCAACTGGATGAACTGATCTTCGCATTCATTGCCCGCCGCCGCACGCGACCGATCACGGTGCCATGCGTCTTTGTCGAACTACTGGCCGCGACTTCCGCCGATGGCCGTCCGATGAACGATGTTGAAATTCGCGACGCCATCGTCACGCTGCTGATGGCCGGGACCGATACAACCTCGATCGCACTCGCGTGGGCCATCGAACAGATTTGCCGACACCCGGAAGTAGCCCAGCGCATCACCGACGGAGTGCGGCAAATCGCCGGTAGCGAGTTGCAACCAGAACACTTGGAGTCGCTCACGTATCTCGACGCCGCCATTCGCGAATCCATGCGCATCCGCACGATCATTTCATTTGTCGTGCGGCTCACCAAAGAGCCATTCACCGCCGGTGGCCGCGACTACCCGCCCGGCGTGATGCTCGCTCCGTGCAGCCACCTGGTGCATCGCCGCACCGATCTGTATCCCGAACCAGACCTCTTCCGCCCCGAACGCTTCCTCGAACGCAAATTCGCCACCCACGAATGGTTCCCCTTCGGCGGCGGCAACCGCGTCTGCCTCGGCATGCCCTTCGCCCTCTACGAAATGAATGTCGTCCTCGCAGAACTCTTCCGCTCCATCAGGCTTAGTTTGGCACGACCGGGCCACACTAAGGCCGTGCGTCAGGGACTATCACTGGGCCCGCATGATGGGGTGCCAATTCTGATCGACAATGGCTAAGAAACGGACATTTTGCCCTGCAAATAGTTATGACCTACACTTCAGTGTCAAAATCACGATTTCGAGGTTCACATATGAACTGCCCAGGTTGCGGTGGATCGTTGAAACCGGTAGGGAATCGCAACCATTTGCAGTGCGGTCATTGCGCTCGGTTTCATTTTCCGGACGAAGCGCGCGACGGTCTGGTCCTCACCGGGGAGCAAAGTGAGTTATCGTGCCCCGTATGTCCGGAGCAGGTTTTGGAGGGTGCGCTGTTGGAAGGACAGCCGGCACATCGCTGTCCGGAATGTCGCGGGTTATTGAGCGAGCTGCCTTCGTTTAGCCGTGCGGTCAGTTATCGCCGGTCGCAGCGCAAAGGCGGCGCGAACCAGCCGGAGTTGTTTGATTCGTCGGAATTGCAGCGCGGCATTAAGTGCCCGCAGTGTCGTCACCGCATGGAAAACTACCCGTATGCCGGCGGCGGCAATGCCGTGGTGGATGCCTGCAATCGATGCCAGTTGATTTGGCTCGATGCCGGTGAGTTGGAGGTGATTGCCAATCATGTTCCGGCACCCTCGCCACGTTCCACCTATGTGCCTCCGTCGCCGGTGAATGAAGACGAAGGGCTTTGGAGTCTTCTGCTGAGTTGATCCGGATACCCGTTCAATGACTCATCGCTAAGACAGTCTTTATGCGTATTCTCGTCGTTGGCGGTGCGGGCTACATCGGCTCGCACACGGTTCGTCTGTTGCTTCAGCAAGGGCACGATGTTCGGGTCTTCGACAGCCTGGCGAGTGGCCATCGCGCCGCCGTGCCTGCCGATCGACTGATTCAAGCTGACCTGGCGGATACCGGGGCGCTGGATCATGCGTTCATTGCCCATCGCATTGAAGCGGTGATGCACTTTGCCGCACTTTGTTATGTCGGTGAGTCGGTGCTGCAACCGGCGAAGTATTATCACAACAATGTCTTTCTCGGACTGCAATTGCTGGAAGCCGCTCGGCGCAATGGAGTGAAGCGGTT
>JANLTA010000036.1:0-2096 GCA_031362705.1 Gemmataceae bacterium
CGACCACGTTTGCGTTGGTCTCAGAGGGAACCGCCGCCCATGAGTTGGCGCACGAGGTCAGACAAAAATTCGGAGCAACCTGCTGGACGGCGGTCGTTCCGCTGTGAACAACCCGGTCGGTCGGGCTGTCTTGAACGATACTTCACCGGACGACCCGGGTCTGCGGGCTGTGGCCTTTCGGTATCCTTCGTGGGACGCTCACTTACTCTTCGGGCTTTGGACCGTTTTCTCGGACTCGGACATTCTGGATTTTATTCGTTCCCAGCGGCGGTCCCAATCCCCCCAACTCGTTGTCCACGCTTCACCAATCAGTTTCTTGCGGGCGGTCACGAGCACTTTTTCCACAGCCTCGAGCTGGGACTGCACAACCTGTTTTTCGCCCCATTTCAAAAATGCTTCCAGCAGGTTCAGCCGGTTGTCCGGGAAAGCGGGACTCAGGTCAACGGCCTTCTGGAGATGCAGCCTCGCTTTGTTGCGGTTGCCGATGCTCATCGGCCAACCCGGCGCATCCAGGTACAGCAGACCCAGGCCGCGCTCCGGCCCCGCGAAATCAAAACCCGGATCGAGATTGCACGCCGCCTTGAACTCCCGCTCCATCTCCTCGACAATCTTCAAGGCGCCCAGTTGTTTTGTTCGCGCCAACTGACCCAGGTTCATCGCGAGGTAGTAATGGCCCGCGGCCAGTTTCGCATCACGCGTCACGGCTTGACGTCCGGCCGTGATTCCGAGTTCCGCAATTTCCGCCCGCTGCAAATTGTTGGTGGCATATTCCGCCCAGTCGAAACACGCGCGCGAAAACTGCCAGGCGGCCTGGGTCTGGTTCGTTTCCCGCCGATAGCCCAGTTTTGCTTCGTGAAAAACCTGCGCGGCCCGTTCCCGGGAGCCGGTTTGCGCCGGCGCTTGGCCATTGGCGGGCGGCGCAAAATGGCAAGCGCCCAAGAAGAGAAGTGACATGAAAACAGGCGCGTGCAGCCGCTGGAAAGGCCGCGAACTACTGAGCGAATTAGTTGTTGCCAACATAATGACCCGATCTATAATTCCTTGAAGTGAGATTCAATTGGACAATCCTTAGTTTTGCAATCATTCCGGTTTTTGCGGTAATGGGCACCGGCTGCAGCGGCATTAACGCGTCGCGCAGCGTCTCCCCGGCCACATTCTTGCTGCCGGGGTTCATGCAATCAAGCCCCCAACCGCCGCCGTCCGAGATTACTGTTCCGCCATCGAACACGGTTAAACAGGTCGCTCAAGCTCAATAATCCTATGCGATTCCCGTTTGCGTTGTCGGCGAAAATCGCCGGCCATATCATCAAACATAAACTTCGCAAGACGCCGAAGTTTGCCATGGTCCTGCAGCTCGAGCCGTTGCACACGTGCAATTTGACGTGTACCGGCTGCGGCCGTATTCGGGAATACTCCACTTCCCTCAAAGACATGGTGCCCTTGGAGAAATGCCTCGCGGCGGCCGTGGACTGCGACGCGCCGATGGTTTCCATCTGCGGCGGTGAACCGCTCATTTATCCGATGATCGAGGAACTCGTGGCCGGATTGCTCGAACAGAAGCGCATCCTCTACATCTGCACCAACGGCATGTTCATGCGGAAGAAGATGCGCGATTATATGGCCGCTGATTATTCGCCAGCGATGGAGTCCAGGCTTCAGGAGTTGCTGAAAGCGGAACTTGTCACGGCGAAAGAAGCAGAACAGATCCGCAAGTCCGACGCCGCCGCACGCAATAAGATCGTCATCCGGCCGACCCAATGGATGTATTGGAATGTTCATGTGGACGGATTGGAATTCACCCACGACCTGATCGTCGAGCGTGAGGGCGTGTTCAAGGAATGTGTCGCCGCCATCAAGATGGCGAAAGTGCTCGGCTACCAGACCGCCACGAACACGACGGTTTACAAGGAAACAGAAGCGCAGGAGTTGGAAGACATGTTTGCTTTCCTTTCGTCGCTGGAAGTGGACGGTCATACGATTTCGCCCGGCTACGAATACGACGCCGCCAAAAAGGACATGGTCAAGCGCCTCGGCAGGCAGCCGGAAGATTTCTTCCTCACGCGCAAGATGACGCGGCAGAAATTCGCCAAGATTGA
>JANLTA010000116.1:0-1674 GCA_031362705.1 Gemmataceae bacterium
CACAAGGGGGGAGGGAGTAAGACGCTACACGAATTTGAAACGCGCTATGGTGGTCGGTGGTCGGGGCTGGTGGATTGTCGCCAGCGAGAGTGTTCTTTGACAACTTGGATGAGGACCGGGTGGTGACCTTTGTGGCCAAAACCTGCCTCAGTTCGTAGGGTAAATGTCTCAATAATATGCGGTGGAGGGTGGCGATGTACGCGGTTTTTGAGGATGGTTCGCGACAATATCGGGTGTCGGAAGGTTCCCAGGTCGAAGTCGATTTTCGCGCGGCCGACAAAGGCACACAGTTGACGTTCGATCGGGTGCTGCTTTACGCCAGTGGCGATTCTGTGACGATTGGCCAGCCCACGGTGGCCGGCGCTAAGGTTGTTGCCGAAGTCGTCGAGCAGACATCCATCAAGACGCGGGTGCAGAAGTTCCATCGCCGCAAGAATTACAAGCGTCTGCGTGGGCACCGCCAGCCGTTTACCCGCATCGTTGTTCGCTCCATCACGGCATAAACAAGCAACCATTGATCGACGAAAATGCACGGGGTTGGCCGGGTTGTTCGGCGGCCAATGAGCCAAACGGGTTATTCGCCAAGTCGTTTCGTTCGGTCATCCATGAAACCCCTGAATTGATTCGAGTGTTCCTTTTCACGAGGTTTGTTACATGAACAGTCCGATGATCCGGATCGGTATCTTTTACGACGGCAACTTCTTTTTCCACGTCAGCAACTACTACCAATACCACCACGAACGGCGGCAGCGCCTGAGTGTCGGCGGGCTGCATGCGTTTTTGCGATCCGAGGTCGGCCGGCTTGAGGGTGTGGATAGCCGTTATTGCCCGATTGCCGAGGCCCACTATTTCCGCGGCCGGCTGCGAGCGTCTGACGCCGACGATCGCGATCTCCTCTTCCGCGAACGTGTTTTCGACGATGTGCTGATCCGCGAAGGCGTCACCGCCCATTACATGGCCATGTCACGTGAAGGCGAAAAGGGCATGGACGTTTCGTTCGCCCTGGAAGCATACGAACTGGCATCGATGGATCGATTCGATGTGGCCGTGTTGGTCGCCTGCGACGGCGATTACCTGTCGCTGGTCCGCAAGCTGATTGGCCGTGGCGTTCGCGTCATGGTGCTGGGCTGGGATTTCCGTTATCAGGACGCCAATGGCTATGAGCGTGAAACCCGTACGGCCCAGGTGTTGATCGAGGAAGCCACTTATCCCGTGGACATGGTGCAGACGATTGATGACCGGGCACGCCGCAACGAGTCAATCATCAATGGCTTGTTCGTGCCGCGACGCGATTTTGGGCCGCCAATGGCTGGCGGTCCGGGCAACTCGCAGTCGCAACCGTTTGAACGACCGGCTTATCAGCCGACGCCCGGCGGAATGGATTCGGATTCAACCGAAGCGAACTTGGACGTGCAAGGCATCGAAATGGTCGGCATCGTCAGCGCGATCAAGAACGGCTACGGCTTCATCACGCCCGCCATCGGCGGCGAGAACATCTTCTTTTTCCACGCCGACGTTGTCGGAAAGGACTTCCTGGAGTTGAAGCTAGGCGAGAAAGTTGAGTACATGTCAACCATCAACGAACGCGGGCCATGCGCTCGGAATGTGCGCGTCGTTGGTTAGAGCAGATTGGAGTTTTTCGTAGCGGAAGTCGCCAGACTTCCGCTCCTGTCG